>JBGTDP010000157.1:0-6734 GCA_041748255.1 Thermosynechococcaceae cyanobacterium
ATCTGGACCTTTAATGAATCAGAATCTTTTTTGGAGCTGCAAGCAAATGCCGGGCTAGCAATTGATCCGAGCCCGCCCCACGGACAGCTGCCAATTGATCTAGCGAGTCTTGAGGGACTTCTACAAACAAACCAGTCCCAGCTTAAGAATGTCCTGCTGGACCATTGCGATCAGCGGTATCGACAAAAGATCGAGGAAAAGGGTCCAACGGCCTTTGTCGGTTACCCGCTGATTTCTGAGGGGTCTCTGGTCGGCGTCATGGCCTTGTTTAGCCCTCAACCGCTACCAGGGACTGTGCTAGCGCAACTCTCCTTTCTGAGAGATACAATTTCCGACTGCCTTCGCCGCCAACAGCTAGAGACAGTTCGGCAACAGCAAACCCGGCGGGAGCGATTGATTATCGAAGTGGCCCAGCAGATTCGCCAATCTTCCCAGCTAGAAGAAATCCTCAATATCACTGTTTTGGGGGTTCAGCAGCTGTTTGGGGCTGACCGGGTCTTACTCTATCGGGTTTGGCCCGATGGCACCGGCAGTAGCGTCCAAGAGACTGTCGCCCCTGGCTGGAATCGATCTTGGGACGAAACTTTCCGGCTGAAGTTTTTCCCCCAGAGTCCCAAGCTTTGTATTGTCAAGGTCGGACTTGTATGATTCCTGATGTCGAGCAGGGCAATATTCTGCCTTGTCTGGTGGAGTTTCTGCAGCAGTTTCAGGTAAAAGCAAAACTGGTGGTCCCGATTTTGCCCCAGCAAGAACTTTGGGGTCTGCTGGTGGTTCATCAGTGCAAAGCTCCCCGCCAGTGGCAACAGCAGGAGGTTCATTTACTAATTCACTTGGCTGCCCAGGTGGCGATCGCCATTCAACAGTCAGAGCTCTCGCAGCAGTTAAAGCGGCTGGCTGTAGCTGGTCAGCGAGTTTAAAGGGTTCACAACTCGATCGATTGTTCTAGTTTCCTTTTGAGGCAGGCACCTGCTAGCCCAGTATTCCTCTGGACAATGACCGGGTTTGCTAACATTTACTTTGTAAAGCTCACCTTAACAAAAGTTGAGACAGCAGCCTGGTTGCCTGAGACAATAGTGCCATGGAAGCAAATTTAGAAATTACATTGCTCATGGTTGTGACCGTTGTCGCAGGCATTGGCGCTCAAGTAATTGCTGATTATTTTAAAGTTCCCAGTATTGTCTTTTTGCTCCTGTTTGGGATTTTGCTAGGACCGAGTGGTTTTGGGGTTTTGCATCCGGATCTGCTGGGGAGTGGTCTAGAAGTCATTGTCTCGCTATCTGTGGCCTTGATTTTGTTTGAGGGGGGGCTAAATCTAGAGCTGCGGGAGTTGGGGGAAGTCTCAACCAGCTTGCGTAACCTTGTCACCGTGGGCACCTTAATCACCTTTATCGGCGGCGGGATGGCGGCCCACTGGTTGAGTGAGTTTCCCTGGCCGATCGCCTTTCTCTACGCCTCTTTGGTGGTGGTCACGGGGCCAACCGTGGTTAACCCCTTACTAAAGCAGATTAGCGTTGAGCGCCGGGTTAGCACCCTATTAGAAGGGGAGGGGGTATTGATTGATCCGGTGGGGGCGATTCTAGCGATTGTGGTCCTGAATATTATTCTGGATGGCAATGCTGAGTTGATGATGGTGATCAGTGGCCTGGTGTTACGGTTAGGCATTGGCACAGCGATCGGGCTTGGCGGTGGCTGGCTGCTAGGGCTGATTTTGAAGCAAGCCCGGTTTCTATCAGAAGATTCTAAAAACTTGGTGGTTCTGGCGGGGGCCTGGGGCTTATTTGGGATTGCTCAGGTCCTGCGCAATGAGTCAGGGCTAATGACGGCGGTGATGGCCGGGGTGATGCTGCGAGCAGCCGATCTGCCCCAGGAACGGTTACTGCTGCGGTTTAAAGGACAGCTAAGTGTTTTGGCTGTTTCGGTGCTGTTTATTCTCTTGGCAGCGGATCTCTCGATCGCCAGTATTGCTGCCCTTGGCTGGGGTGGGGCCTTGACAGTTTTGACCCTGATGTTTTTGGTCCGCCCGATTAATGTGCTGGCCTCCACCTGGGGGAGCGACTTAAACTGGCGGCAAAAGACTTTTTTAGCTTGGATTTCCCCGCGAGGAATTGTTGCCGCTTCCGTGGCTTCTTTATTTTCAATTTCCCTGACCAATCAAGGCATCAATGGGGGGGATGCAATCAAAGCCCTAGTATTTTTGACGATTATCCTGACTGTTTTTCTCCAGGGATTAACCGCTCGTTGGGTTGCTAGTTGGCTTAAGATTCGTTCCACTGAAGCGACCGGGGTTGTGATTGTTGGCTGTAGTCCCTTGGGTCGGTTTTTGGGCCGATTGCTGCAGGATCAAGGGGAGTATGTGGCCATGATTGACACCAATCCAGAGTTTTGCAACCAGGCGCGGCAAGAGAATTTGCAGGTGTTTCTCAGTAGTGCCCTGGATATGGAAGTCCTGGAGGAAGCTGGCTTATCTACTGTCGGAACCTTTCTGGCGATGACCAATAACGCTGAGGTGAACTACGTGCTTGCCCAACGCGCCCGAGAGGAATTCAACCCGCCTCGGGTTTTAGCGGTGTATTCCCACAACCCTCAAGAGCTAGAGGGGGCTCCCACCCCTGAGAAGCCAACTGGCCCAGAGATTCAACACGCCTTTTCTTCCCAGCTTTCGATTAAGCGCTGGAGCCAGTATCTGAATCAAGATGAAATCCAGTTGGGGGAGACGCTGCTAGAGGTAAAGAAACTGACCCTCCAGCAAGCCCATTTACAAGCTTTAGTTCACGCTGAGAAGCTGATGCCGCTGCTGGTCAACCGACAAGACCGTTGGCAGATTCCTTTAGAAAATGAAGTCTGGAAAGCCGGCGATCGCGTGATTTATCTGCTGCATACGCCCCACCTAAAGGCGCTCTCTCCGGATTCAGCCCCCCAGGTCTCCTTGACCCCAGAAAAACTTGAAACTGTCGAACAGGTCTCTGCCGCTGTCGGAATCGATGGACCCTTAGAGGCTCCAGTTGCCGCCCAAGAGCAGGAACTTTAACTCAACCTAGATAGGGTATCCAGGCAGACAAGGGCTCAGGAGAGCCATACCAGAAATGTGAGGTTATCCCCGCTCGCTGTCGCCTTCTGGGGGAATGGAGCACCCGATCTAGGATCACGTTTTCGGCTCCTACTAAGTGGGCAGCCTCAATCGGGGTCACGCCATCTCCCCAGCGGTCTCCCTGGCCACAGGTGAGCTGATAACTTTTATAGGTAAACCAATTACCCAGTTGCCAGCTTTTGGTGCCATAAACTGCTTTCCCGGCCACGCAGACATAGCGAACATTGGGGTAAAAAGCGCCGGGATAGGTGGTATTGACAAAATCCAGGTTGCGCCTTGTCCACCGTTCTAAACTCCGGTGGGGGGTTCCCAGACTAATCAGGGTTGCCACCTGGGGGTGCCCCTGCCAAATTTGACCACAGTAGGGTTTTTCACCGAGGTACATCCGGGCAATCCAGCCCCCGGCAGAATGACCAATTAAGTTGATCTGAGCGCTGCCGGACTGCTCCAGGGCCTGTTTCACCGTTTGATCCAGTTGAGCCAGAATTGGCGTCACTGGCCTGCCCCCCAGGGTGGAATACCAATCTCGCTGCCGTAGGGGAACTGTAAGCGTCGGAAATCCCTGGGCTTGCAGAGCCTGTTCTAGGGGTTTATAGTCCCTGGCGGCGGCCAGATAGCCAGGAAGAATCACGGTGGGTAAAGGCATAGCCGGATCTTGTTGGGATAACGATTCAGGTTAAAGAGAGTTTGGATTCCCTGGGTTAAGAATTAGCTCAGCTCCTGAAGCTGCACGGAGGCTTCCCAGCGCACCGGAAAGTTCATGGAATTGGCAATGAAGCATAAGTGGTGGGCTTGGGCATGAAGGTCCTCAGCTAGGTCTGGATTGCTGTCTGCTGTAACGGTGACTCTGGGGTGAAGGATTACCTCCGAGAAGTGTCCTCCGCCATCCTCTGTCTCAATCATCGTTCCCCGAGGAGAATCTCTATAGTCGATCAAAACAATTCCGGCCTGGGCACAAAGATGCAGATACCAGAGTAAATGGCAAGCAGACAGGGAAGAAATTAACAGCTCTTCTGGATTGTAGCGAGTGGAGTCCCCTCGAAAAGCCGGATCAGACGAGCCCAGAATCGGAGGTTTTCCGGCCCCAGTGATTTCACAGGAGCGATCGTAGGATTGGTAGCTGGTGGTTCCCAAGCCAAGATTGCCAGTCCATTGCAGATCAACTTGGTAAACATGAGTTTTGGGAGAGGCCAAGTTTTAGTTTCCTGGATGGTACTCACTACTTATAGGATTTTAAGGGAGTTACCTGAACTAATCAGCTTATGGACCTTGACCCCAAACTGGGAACCCTTTATGGCATTGGGGTAGGTCCCGGCGATCCAGAACTAATTAGTCTCAAAGGGCTGCGTCGGCTCCAAAACTCTCCGGTGGTAGCATTTCCAGCCGGAATGGGCCAGAAGCCAGGGATAGCCGAGCAGATTATCCAGTCGTGGCTCCAGCCTCAGCAAATCCAATTGGCCTTAAACTTTCCCTATGTCCAAGATTCACAGGTTTTGGAACACGCTTGGCAAATCGCCGCTGCTCAGGTCTGGGGCCATCTTCACCAGGGGCAGGATGTTGCCTTTGTCTCAGAAGGGGATGTGAGCTTTTATAGCACCTTTAGCCATCTGTCTCGGACGCTTCAGCAGCACTATCCTCAAGTCACTGTAAAGACAATTCCAGGTATCTGTTCGCCCCTAGCTGCTGCCGCCGCCCTAGGGCTGCCTCTCACAATTCAGGGCGATCGCTTGGTGGTTCTGCCTGCCCTCTATCGGGTCTCGGAATTGGAATCTGTCCTGGATTGGGCGGATGTAGTGGTTCTTTTGAAGGTCAGTTCTGTCTATCAACAAGTCTGGCCGATCTTGGCCCAAAGGAATTTGCTCGCATCTAGTTTTATCGTGGAGCGAGCCACCTCCCCTCAGCAAGTGATTTATCCAAATCTGTGCGATCGCCCTAGCTTAGAGTTACCGTATTTTTCGCTGCTCGTTATTCGGGTGAATCAAACCGGAGATTAGCGACCTAGGGTAATGCTTCCCTGCCTGAGAATTTGCCAATCTCCACTCCTCCACCGGGCAACCGTTGAGGGAGTCCCTGACTGCTCCCAATCTTCAGTCAGGGGAATTAAGACCTCTGGAAACTGGGACTCAATTGCCTGGGAAGAAGTCAAGGGAGGATGTCCAGACCGATTGATGCTGGTGGTTGCCAAGGAACCCGTCTGCTCTAGGATCATCTGGGCCAGGGGGGATTTTGGCACCCGCAGCCCAATGGTTTGAGCCGACGTAGGATTTAAACCTGTCGGTACTCGCTGGCTGGCTGGGAGGACCAAGGTAAGAGCGCCGGGCCAATGGTGTTGGGCCACTGCTTGCCAAACCTTCCATTCCTGAGGGGTTCCGGCCACAAACGGCCACAGGGCTTGGGGGGTTGCAGCCATTAAAATCAAGGGTTTATCTAGGGATCGCTGCTTGGCGGCAAAAATCAGCTCAGAGCGATCCGGTCTCACGGCCAAGGCTGGAACCGTATCCGTGGGAAAGCCAACCAACCAGCCGCCTGATCGCGCCGCTGCCACCAAGGCTGCTGTTGATATCTGGGTCACAACGACGACTCTGGAGGGCGATAGGCCAGGGTAAACCGTTCAATCCCAGCTAAATCCGGATAAATTTTCACCTGGGTATACTCCTCTTGCTGGAGCAACTGCCGAACCGATTTCGCCTGCCCGGCCATCATCTCCAGCAGCAAAACCCCTCCTGGTCGCAGGTAGGCAGGGGCAGCGGCAATAATTGCCCGCAGACTCTCTAAACCGTCCCTGCCGCCATCAAGGGCTAAATGGGGCTCATGCCAGCTCACTTCTGGCTGTAGCTGGGCAAGCTTCCCGGTGGGGATGTAAGGGGGATTGGCTACTATGCCAGATAACTTGCCTTTAAGCCGAGTTAAAGGTTCTAGCCAGACGCCTTGATAGAGATGAATTCTGGTGGCCAGGTCTAATTCTTGGATATTATCTTCAGCCACGGCCAAAGCTGCAGGACTTGAATCTACGGCATGGATAGTAGCCAAGGGAAAAGCAGTTGCTAGCCCGATCGCGATCGCTCCACTGCCGGTGCCTAGATCTGCCCATAGTCCTGCTTGAAATTTAACGGGAGAGGGAGACTGCTCAGCCGCTGCCACAGCCAGATCGATTAGGCATTCTGTCTCCGGTCGCGGAATCAAGACAGCCGGAGAAACCTTGAGTCTAAACTGACGCCAGGGAGCAACCCCCAACAGATACTGAATCGGCGTTCGGGCCTGAATCCGTTGCTGCCAAAGCTGTTGTAGCTCCGGCAGCGTTAAGGACAAGGTAATAGCTGATTTTTCTCGAAAAGACCCCAAATAAAGGGCCAAGCGATCTAGACCCGCCACTTCCTGTAACAGCCACGCAAGCTCTTCCTCTAAGTTGACTTGAGAAGCTTGTTCAGGGTGAGTAACAACGCTAGCTGCTTCCAGACAGCTAGCCTGTCGCTGGGCCGCTTGGCACCAATCCCAAAGGGTTTGTCCTGAAACTTGACTGGTGCTCAATTCAAGGGAGGTTATTTTTTGGGGGCTGCCTGCTGAGCAGGAGCAGTCGGTTTGGCTTGTGACTGCTGCTTGATCACGTAATCAAGGTTTTCTTTAGAAGGAACCAAGGTGATTTGCT
>JBGTDP010000158.1:0-11798 GCA_041748255.1 Thermosynechococcaceae cyanobacterium
GAACCAGGAAAACGCCCCCAAAGCCAATAAACAACAAAATCCGCCAGATTGCCTGAAGGCCAGTTAGATCGAACAAAAATAGCTTAACGACAACCAGTAACAAGGTTGTCATTGCTAGCATCCTCAGGGGCTTGCGTGTTCGTCCTCGGCCAATCAGTAATAAAAGTATTCCGTAGACTCCCCAGGCAATCGTTACATACCCCTTACCATCCGGTAGGGCTGAGAGCTCTCGCCACAACCAGCCCAAAAAGGCTAGATGGGCAAACCCGCGGTATATCCAGGGTCGGTCCCGCAAAGACATTCCAATTGATCCGGCCAAAGCTAAAGAGAGGACACCTAAATCAGTCACCGCCAGGGAATTAAAAATCACTGGTGTCTCAGCTTCGTAAAACAGTCGCTCAATCAGCTTGAGAGCGATCGCTGCTGATAATAAATGACCGGCAATGACCAGGGGACGGTCTCCTAGGCGTCTGCCCAGGTTGTGCAAAACCACTGCCTCCGCCGCCAGCATTAAGAACAGCCAATCTCCTTCTAAGATCAACACCAATGCGATCGCCAGGAACAAGAAAACCACCAGCGCCTGGGTGTTGGCAAGGCTGCGATGCCTGTTTCTAAGACCCAAAGCCGCCAGCCCATAGATTGCTGCCACAGCGATCGCCACGCCCCCCCAGGTCCGATCCGGCAGCGACCAGACTTGATCAGATAAAGCCAGGGCAATTACCGGTGTGACCACGGAGAGCAAATGCACGGGGTTGTTGCTAGAGGAGGATCTTTGACTGGAAGCGGTCGGCAACTGAGAGGATGCCTGGGGGGATAAAAACACTTCCCGTAAAATTGGTAGGCCCCAGAACACCAGCCACCCAAAAACAATCCCAGCTTGTAGCACCCAGTGGTCTGCTAAATCGGCTGCACCCATATTGCCCACCGCCCCGGTGAGAAAAACCGCCCAGGCTCCTAAAAAAGATGTCCACAGCAGCGATCGCCAGCCCCGACGCCAATAAATGGCACTGGTTCCAGCCAAAATCAGACAGGTATAGCCCACCAGCCCCCCTAAACTGCTGGTGCCGGCATAGAGCAAAAACGGCGTTCCCAAGCCCCCCGCAGTACCAATCAGCGATAAAATCGCTTGATTTTGGCGAACAGAAAGGAAAAAGGCCAACAGCGTCACCACAACCATCACGCAAAAGGCGGCTGGATAGGAAATTAATTTATAGAGTTGAAAGGCGGCGAACCCAGTTATATAAAAGGTGCCAATGCTGCCCCCCATCAGCACCTGACTAAAGGGGGGACGCGATCGCTGAATTTTTAAGCCAATTCCCAATAAGAAAATCCCCAACCCCAGCCCAAACCCAACTCTGACCCCTGGGGTCAACCAACCCTGATCAATTGAGTACTTAAATAAAAAGGCTACCCCTAACAACAACAGGCCGATACCGACTTTGTTCAGCCAGTATTCCCCATTAAGCAGTAAATCAAAGGAGATAGGGGTTGGTACCAAGCGACTCCGAGACGGCGATTTGGGCCCCTGAGTAGGAGGATTGGCAGCAACTGCCTGGGTAGATCCTCTGTTGGCTAGGGTTTGTTCCAGTCGCTGCAGTGTGGCTTGAAGCTCTGTAACCGCCGCCTCTAACCGCGCTACGCGTTCTTGCAAAGAATCTTGTGGCTCATTCATGGGGACCCCCGAGGTGCTGGGATATCTTAACCAAGTCTCCCTTGAGATTAAAGATATACCAAGGATTCTACTTAAGGAGGTTCAAGCAGCGCCATTTGTCTGAGCCTCAAACCCAATGACCGATCCCTGCGGGTAAAACGATGGAGTCAGGGTTTCAGCTTATCCGCAACTCAGGTTAGATTAAATTGCCAGTGATCAGCGTTGTTTATGATCAAGGCTCCCTCAATGCCGGAGGTTTCTTACTTGTCTGACTCCAGTGAAAAATCATCCCGACGGTTGGCAACCGTAATCGAAGCAATTTTGTATCTCAAGGCGCAACCTTTAACCATTGCAGCGCTAACCGAGGCTGCTGAGTGCGATCGCGAAGCCGCCGAGGAAGCCTTGATCGAGCTGTTGGATGACTATGCTCACCGAGACAGTGCCTTGGAAGTCGTTGAGACCGAGAAGGGATACAGTCTGCAGTTGCGAGATACCTTTAAGGACTTGGTTCAGGTCTTGGTCCCTGCCGATCTGAGTGTCGCGGCCCTGCGCACCCTGGCAGTGATTGCCCTCAAGGGGCCAATTTCCCAGACCGAATTGGTTGATCTGCGCGGCTCAGGGGTTTACCAGCAAGTGCCGGAATTAGTAGAGCAGGGGTTTGTTTATAAGCGCCGTCAGCCCAATGGTCGCTCCTATTCTCTCCAAGTCACGGGCCAATTTCATCAGTACTTTCAGGTGGACAAGTTACCAAAACCCTAAACAAAACAAGACTTCTACTGACTGATCAACCAAAGGTTCGGTATTTCCCCCCGATAAATTGGGCCAAATAAACCAGAGGAAGTGTCACAATAGTTGAAATAGAATCTAGAAGTACCGCTTATGGTTTTTGACCCCAACAACGCTGAATTTCTTAATAGTGACTCTGAAGAGGCTCAGGACAATCTACTCCTTGACTACCTGCAAAATCAACCACCCGAAGTTTTAGCGCGAGTTGCCAAGGCCGCCGGCCCCAATATTAAACAGATCATCTCTCAGAATGTTCAGGGCTTAGTTGGTGTTATGCCGTCCGAAGCGTTTAATGTGCAGATCACCACTGATCGCGAAAATTTGGCCGGGCTGCTGGCCTCAGCCATGATGACTGGTTACTTTCTGCGGCAAATGGAGCAGCGAATGGAGCTAGAAGTTGGCTTTGGTTCCTTCTCCAACCTTGATCAAGATTAGCGACTAAGGAAGATCACGACTACTTAGAACCCCTGAAGCAGGCTCGCTAAACTGGGCTTCAAATTTCACGGGTACTTTTATCTCTAAAGCTTCTGGCTCCGGTGATTTTTGACGATGAAACCGGATCCCTAAAAATAAATCATAAAGGAAACTCCAAAAATTCTTTCCCTGCAGCAGTCCCAGGGTTTGATGACAGCCCTTGGATTCTAGTAGGGGTTGGGTTTGAATATAGGCCCGCCGGTAGTAGTACCAGGGCACTGAAGGCCATAAGTGGTGAATCAAATGATAGTTTTGGCCCAAAATTAAAACATTTAAGATGGGACTGGGGTAAACCCTGGCATTTTTCCAGCGATCGCGGTCTTGAAAGGGGCGGTGAGGAAGATAGTCGAAGAACAAACCCAGGGCCAAGCCGACCACCAGGGCGGGGGAAAACCAGAAGTTAAAAATAAACCCCAAATATTGGTGTTGCCAGGCCACAAATACCACTGCCCCAACCACCAGACGGCTTAAAAACCACTCTAGAAGCTCATAGTTGCGCCACAGACGCCGCCGGAAGAAAAAGATCTCATGATAAAAAAACCGGGCGGCAATCAACCACAGCGGCCCCCCGGTGGAAACAAAATGATCAGGATCGTTCTCTGGATCATTCACATGGGCATGGTGCTGCATGTGAACCCGGGTAAAAACCGGAAAAGCAAACCCCAACATCAAGGCACTGCCATGACCGAGGATGGCATTCACCAGAGGGTCACGATGGGCCACATTATGGGAAGCATCATGAATGACTGTTCCCACCAAATGCAGTGCCAGCACGTTGATCCCAAAGCAACACCAATCCCACCACCCCCAGCAAAAATAGCCTGTTGTTGAAACAGTTACCATTGCCACAGCGGCTAAAAACATTAAAAAAGTTGGATTAAAGTTACCCGGCGGGCCAAGCAATTCTCTGGGAACTGTCAGGGGCTTCTCTGCCTCCGACATCTTTGTTAAAACTCCTTTCAATTTTCCTCAGGTAGTATACGATACACCTATTAAATAATAAAGTTTTGTATCTGCTAATTAATCCTGTATAGAGATAGCTCATAGAGATCTTCTTTAGCATCTTAGAGGGTTATGGCAAACCTTGGGAACTGAATTATCGACAAAGCGTCTACATTCCTACCATGTTGAGGAATTTGGGGATTCTAACCTATGCTTTGCGGTTATCTATCATTTAATCCACAGTACTCAAGACCGACCCGCCTGGGTCTGGCCGTTGGGCTAGGGCTGGCGATCGCTGGGGGTAGCTCCCTCGGGTTATCTGCCTTGGCCCAAGCTACAACGACTGCCGCTGCCTCCTCAACCCAAACTGAACTTCAGCCCCGGTTTGACTGCCAGTGGAATCAGAGCCAATACATGGTCATGTACCATCCCCAGAGCCGACCTGAGGAAGCCTTTCCCTGGGCGACTCCCAAAACCATGGGCGGGGGCTGGTCTGCTGAGCGCCGTTGCAACGAAATTGGCCGCCGCCTGGAAGAATACCGACCCGATGGGTTGTTAGAGATGAAAACCTCCCAGGAAAATGGCTACAACATTGTCTGTGTGACCACCCAAAATAATCCCGCCTGCCGGATTGTGTTTACGGTTCCCCAGGGTCAAGACCCCACCACCACCCGCAACTCGGTGTTTCAAAATTTGGCCTCCGCCGATGATGGTCAGCAAACCCAGGCGGTGAATACCTACGTTGGCACTCGCCAAGGGTCCCTAGGTCCCCTGATTAACATGGGGCTTTCAATTCTGACCGGGAAGCAAGCCGGCAGCAGTGATGCGATTCAACTGCGGCCCTTTTTAGATGCCGCCGATGGTGGGACTGGCAAAGCCCTAAAAAATGGGATTCCGGTGCGGTCTCAGCAGCGCCTAAATCCTGAGCAGTTTCGTTAACTTACCCCGGCTCTGATGTTAAGGGGATAGCATCGTGAAAATGGCGGTAGTCCAAGTAACGATGACCATCCCCTGTTTGGTGAAAGATATCCATAAATTGCCGCTCCCACAGCAGCTCTTGGGCGGTATAGGTATGGCGATCGTGGATTACTTGGGCAACGGTTTCATCAATCCCACTCAGGGAGACGACAATCGTTGCCTTCGCTTGAATTAAAGACTCTGCAGTTGCCCCATAGAGGGGACTAGCTTGATCAATCGGGTGCATCGCCGTCCAACTGAGGGTAAAAATTGGGGTTCGACTTCTAAGAAGTTTGAGATCGTAAAACCGGCGCATAAATTTCCCCTCTAGGCTGATCTCATCTCGCATCAGGTAGACCCGCAACTGGGCCTCTAAAATTTGGTTACGGCGCTGATTGGCAGTGCGAAACATCAAGGTGGGCAAACCTTCGTGGGGGGCAATCACTGCCACCCGGCTAAACAGCACCCGCGCAGTCGGGCGAGAGAAGCGGGCAAAAGCCAACCCCGTCAATAGGGCAATCCCCACCAAGCCAACCATGGCCTCAACGGTCATCACTGCATTGGCATAAGCGGTTTTAGGATACATCGCTCCGTAGCCAATCGAGGCCAGGGTTTGGACACTAAAGAAAAAAGCATCCAGAAAAGAATTTGGTTGAATATTCTCGACACTGTTCGGGACAGCCAGATAGGCCAGGGCAAACAGGGCATTCGTCGCCACGTAAACACAGGCAATCAAAGCTAGAAACCCCGGCCAGGGAATCGTTAACAGCAAATGGTAAGGATCTCGCCAGTAGGCGTACCAGGTTCCAGTTCTTTGAATTTGGAACCGGCCATTGCGGATTTTGATCTGGATCACGGGACGATGGCGGCGGTTCATGGTTGGTCTAGGGCGACTCATAAGGGCGATTGATTTACCCACATCACTCACTGCAAGGCTGCGGCACTTATCTGCGAGTGAGCGTAAAACCCCTACATTCAAGTATGGGGATATAAGCGAACAAACTTATGCTCAATACGCTAGCATAAGTATATGTTGATATACGAGTTCAAAGCATACGGAAAAGCACAGCAGTATAGTGCCATTGATGAGGCTATACGTACGGTTCAGTTTATCCGTAATAAAGCTTTGAGACTTTGGATCGATAAGAAGAATCAATCCAAATATGACCTTAATAAGTACACTGCCGTTTTAGCAAAAGACTTTGACTTTGCCAGCAAGCTAAACTCACAAGCTAGGCAAGCCAGTGCTGAGAGAGCTTGGTCTGCTATAAGTGGATTCTTTGAGAACTGTAAAAAAAAGATTCCAGGAAAGAAAGGATTTCCTAAGTTTCAGAAGGATAACCGCTCAGTAGAGTATAAAACCTCTGGGTGGAAGCTAAGTCAGGATAGAAAAGCTATTACTTTTACGGACAAGATAGGCGTAGGACAGCTCAAGCTTAAAGGCACTAGAGACTTAGGTTTCTATCAAATCAATCAGGTTAAGCGAGTAAGACTTGTAAAGAAAGCCGATGGTTATTACTGCCAGCTAGCTATTCAAGCCGATAGGGAAAAGAGCATAGAGCCTACTGGTAAAGCTATAGGGCTAGACGTAGGGCTCGAATCTTTCTATACCGACTCAGACGGCAATAAGGTAGATAACCCCAGATTTTTAAGAAAAGGGGAAGAAAAGCTAAAGCGATTTCAGCGCAGAGTTTCTAGAAAGGCTAAAGGTTCTAATAACCGAGGTAAAGCTAGAAATCGATTAGGTAGAACTCATCTCAAGATAAGTAGGAAGCGTAAAGACCACGCTGTCAAGTTAGCGCGGTGCGTAATCACATCTAACGATGTAGTAGCCTACGAAGATTTGAGAGTGAGCAACATGGTAAAGAACCATTGCCTAGCTAAATCTATTAGCGATGCAAGTTGGTTTCAGTTTAGATGTTGGCTGGAGTACTTCGGCAAGGTGTTTGGTAAGGTTACTGTTGCAGTAGCGCCCCGATACACATCCCAGAAATGCTCTAACTGTGGCGTAGTTGTTAAGAAATCTCTGAGCACCCGTACCCATAAATGCAAGTGTGGCACCACTCTAGACCGTGACCACAATGCGGGGATCAACATTCTAAGCTTAGGTCTAAGTACCGTAGGGCATACGGGAACTCACGCTTGTGGAGAGATGACCGCTACTTTAGTTGGTGAAAACCTGCTAGAGCAAGTCGCCTCATAGAAGCAAGAATCCCCTGCGTTCACGTATGGGGAGTGTCAAGCAATCATAGTCAGTCCTTGGCAATCTGATAGTTGTGATAACCCCAGCAGAAACGGGCAAAGTAGCTTGTTTAGCTTCCGGTTAAGTCTGCACGCTAGGCTAGAAATATCCTTTGCTCCTCAAGAGGTGCAACCATGCCTCATCTAAATTTGCGCCGGGCTCAAAACGTTCACGGGGATCTTTACGTCGATAGCACCTGCATTGACTGTGATACCTGCCGGTGGATGACCCCGGAGGTTTTTCATCGCACCGGCAGTCAGTCGGCAGTTTACCATCAACCAGAGTCTGAAACAGAAAGGCTAAAGGCCATGCAGGCCCTGCTTGCCTGCCCCACAGCCTCGATTGGCACCGTGGAAAAACCGAGAGATATCAAGGCTGCGCAACAAAGCTTCCCGATTTTGGTGGCTGAAAATGTCTACCACTGCGGCTACCATGCCGAAAATTCCTTTGGGGCGGCCAGTTACCTGATTCAGCGGCCAGAAGGCAATGTTCTGGTTGATTCTCCCCGGTTTGCGCCCCCCCTGGTCAAACAACTGGAGGCCATGGGTGGGGTGAAGTGGATGTACCTGACTCACCGGGATGATGTGGCCGATCACCAGAAGTTTCAGCAGCATTTTGGCTGTCAGCGAATTCTGCATGAGGATGACATTACGACCGGCACCAGAGAAGTGGAGATGCCTTTATCCGGCTCTGAACCCGTTCAACTAGCACCCGATCTGTTGATTGTGCCAGTCCCAGGGCATACCAAGGGCCATACGGTCCTGCTCTACAAAAATAAGTTTTTGTTCACTGGCGATCACCTGGCCTGGTCAGACCAGCGTCAGCACCTAATTGCCTTTCGCAGTGTTTGCTGGTACTCCTGGCCAGCGTTGATCGACTCGATGGCAAAACTACAGGAGTATGAGTTTGAATGGGTGCTGCCGGGTCATGGTCGTCGTTACCACAATGACTCTAAAACCATTCAACAGCAGTTAGCCCAGTGCATTGCCTGGATGAAGGCTAACTAGAATCGGTTTGCAATCAAGGCTGCTTGGGCAGCCGCACCTTGGTGGGGCGATCAGGGTAAACCCGCTCCACTTCAAAACTCTCAATGTTGTCTTCAAACCGATTAAAAGTAACCCGGATCTCCTTGAATCCTAGAGCGATCGAGGCTCCTTGAGCTTCGGGGCACTTGACCTGTAGTAGGGTTTGAAATCCGTCGTACTTTTGATTCAGATAAAACCGCTTCGGGCAAACGGGGCTGACAAACCCCTCAATTGCCAGTTGATTCAAGGCGGCAATTCCCAGGGGACTATTTAGGATAAGGTCCCAGGTTTGGGCTTTTTCGGCTGCAGTTACTGGCCGCCAGCTCTGTTCCGGCTGTGGTCTGACTTGAGCAACTTGAGCAATTAGAGGCTTAGCCTTTGAGGTTCCGGCAATCAAGCAACCGGCAAGGATGGGCATTAATCCCAGCACTGGGACGACTAACCCTCTGCTAGTGATCTTTTTCCAATCATGCTTTGACATCCGACTTCCTCGTTGAATGAGCCTGGAGGCAGCCCCTTGGTCTCCCAAGACGACTTATTAATACCTCCGGGTTCCTAGATCTTTTGCCAATCGAGACCCAAGCTTCTTAGATGGCTGGTTCAAACAACCTCAACCGTTGCTAATCCCCCAATTTAGCCCTGCTATGATAGATTCTCAGGAATCGCAATCTGATTGCTTTGGATCTTGGACAGTGGCTCTCAACTAAGAATATCCTTCAGGCATTGGCTCCGGCGATCGCCACTCGTAAGCCAACAATGGCTCCTAAACCAATAAATCTCACCCTTAGTAAACTTAACTGCCGAGGGTTTGACTTGCTTGATTGCCCCTATTTGAATTAACTATTCAGCATGGCAGAACTTTCCCAACCTTGGACCCTCTCTGTTCAGGAAGCCCTAGCACCTTTAGAGGTTGACAGCAATCAAGGTCTGACTGAGGCCCAAGCGCAGCAGCGTCGCCAGCAGTATGGCCCTAACCGTCTCCAGGAGGCCAAAACCAGAAGCGCCGGGGAGATTTTAGTTGAGCAATTTAAGAGCCTGATTATTGGTCTACTGGCAGTTGCCGCTGTTGCATCCTTTAGCTTTAGTCAGTGGATTGAGGGGATTGCCATTCTAGTGGCGATCGTCGTGAATACGGTCATTGGGTTCTTGACAGAGTTTCAGGCCCTGCGGTCAATGAAGGCCCTCCAGGAACTGAGTAGTGTGACCACAAAAGTTCGCCGCAGCGGTCAGATCCAAGAAATCCCCGCAGAAGATCTGGTGCCAGGGGATATCTCTGTCCTAGAGAGTGGGGATATTGTGGCCGCGGATCTAAGACTCCTCCAGGCTTCCAAGCTTCAGGTGAATGAATCCTCTCTGACGGGGGAATCACTGCCGGTTGATAAAACCCTTGATCCCCTGGAGTCCCAGACTCCCCTGGCAGACCGCACCAATATGCTATTCAAAGGCACCCCGATTAGCCGGGGTTCTGGGGAAGGTCTAGTGGTGGCTACGGGGATGAAGACAGAGCTGGGACGGATTTCAGAGTTGACGGAACAGGCTGGGGCGGAGGAACAAACCCCCCTAGAACAACGGCTTAACCAACTGGGACGGCGGCTGATATGGATCACGTTGGCCGTTGTGTTCCTGGTGGCAGTTTCCGGGATTCTGGCTGGCAAAGATATTTTTCTGATGGTCGAAACCGCGATCGCCCTGGCAGTAGCCGCAGTGCCCGAAGGATTGCCGATTGTTGCCACCGTCGCCCTGGCCCGGGGGATGTGGCGGATGGCCCGCCGCAACGCCTTGATTAATCGCCTCTCGGCGGTGGAAACCCTAGGATCCACCAGTGTGATCTGTACGGACAAAACTGGAACCCTGACCGAGAACCAAATGACGGTTACCCAGATCGTTCTGGAGTCTGGGGCAGTTGCCCTCAGCGGTGAAGGTCTCGAACCAAAAGGGGAATTTCGCCAAAACAATCAAAAGCTGAAGCCTCTAGAGAATCAACTTCTCCGGGAGGCTCTCGAAGTCGGGGTGCTCTGTAACAACGCGGCCTTACAACCCCAAGGCTCCAACGAGAGCCGAGTCATTGGCGACCCCATGGAAGTAGCCCTGCTGATTGCCGGGGCTAAAGCTGGTCTGCGGCGAGAGCAGTTGTTGCAACAAATCCCAGAAGTTCGGGAAGATGCCTTTGATCCGGATCTAAAAATGATGGCCACCGTCCACCAAACCGATCAGCAATACCGGGTCGTCGTTAAAGGAGCTCCAGAATCAGTCCTCAAGGTTTGCTCCCACCGGCAGGCCGCTACAGGCATAGAAGCCATGGGCAACTCAGAACGAGTAGCCTGGCAGGAACAGATTAATCAACTGGCCGCAGAAGGACTGCGAATTCTCGCCCTAGCCCAAAAAATGGTCCCGATAGCAGAGGTTGATCCCTATACAGATTTGACTTTTTTGGGCATCGTTGGCCTCTTAGATCCGCCCCGGCAATCAGTGCGCCCGGCCCTAAAAGAATGCCAGGAGGCTGGCATCCGCGTGATCATGGTCACGGGTGACCAAGCGGTGACGGCCCGAAATATTGGTGTAGCCGTCGGCTTGACAACCGATGAGGAGGCAGTGGTCGTCCAAGGCCAAGAGCTCAAATCCCCAGAAGAATTATCTAAAGAAGACCGTCGTCGGATTTTACAGGCATCGATTTTAGCGCGGGTAAGTCCAGAGCAAAAGCTGAATTTAATTACCCTCCACCAGCAGACCCAAGCGATCGTTGCCATGACTGGTGATGGGGTCAACGATGCCCCGGCCCTAAAAAAAGCTGATATTGGGGTAGCTATGGGCCAACGGGGCACTCAAGTAGCCAAGGAGGCAGCGGATATGGTCCTTCAAGATGACGCCTTCTCAACCATTGTGGCCGCAGTTGAGCAGGGGCGAGCGATCTTTAATAACATCCGCAAGTTCACACTTTATCTGCTCTCTGGGAATGTGGGCGAGATTATTGTGATTGGTCTGGCATCACTTTTAAATGCCCCGCTACCACTACTTCCTCTGCAGATTTTGTACATTAACGTGGTCAATGATGCCTTTCCAGCCCTGGCCTTGGGGTTAGGAGAGGGGTCTCCGGCCCTGATGCAGCAGCCCCCCCGCGATCCTCAAGAGTCGGTGCTAACTCGACGACACTGGTGGGCGATCGCTGCCTACGGAATTCTAATTGCTGTGGCCCTGCTAGGAGCCTTTGCCCTGGGGTTGAGTTGGCTGGGAATGACTCCTCAAGAAGCGACCACAATCACCTTTTTGACCCTGGGCTTCACTCGCCTCTGGCATGTCTTTAATATGCGCGAACAGGGATCGGGTCTATTTAGGAACGAAATCTCGGAAAATCCTTACATTTGGGGAGCATTGGTGATTTGTAGCGGGTTGCTACTAATTGCGGTTTACCTTCCTGGCCTTTCTACAGTGCTGAGTACCGTTAATCCAGGCATGAATGGTTGGATCGTGGTTGCGGGGATGAGCCTGATGCCTCTAGTTGTGGGCCAAGCGGTCAAGCTTCTGATGGGTTCCCAAAAACAAGCTTAAATCATGGCTTATCCTCCTGCCCCCTGGACTCTAAAGGGGTATGCGCTCCAAACCTTACAACCGATTAAATCGGAGCGAGTGCAATCCTTTATACCCTCTGAGTTAGAGGTTGTTTCTCTGTGGCCAGGGCAGACCCTTGGGGGCCTTTATGTCGCTGCCTATGGTCTCGGCTCCA
>JBGTDP010000159.1:0-13976 GCA_041748255.1 Thermosynechococcaceae cyanobacterium
ACTCATTTTTCTAGAAAGCTGGTGACAAGACTCGAACTTGCGACCGGCTGATTACAAATCAGCTGCTCTACCAACTGAGCTACACCAGCGCTTAGAGTGAGGTTGTCAGCCACAGGGGGGTTGGTGCCATCGCCTGAGACACAATCTCAATAAACTATCCTAGAACACTCTCGGGTGAGTCGACACAAACAAATCCTGCCCAAGTTATTTTGAGGCTCGTTAAAAGACCGCTCAGCTAGGGAAGGGTATGCCTTGTTACATTCCTAAATATTAAGAACCCCGAGTTTAAATTCTATAGAACTAATAGTTTCTCAGATTTAGATCAACAAGCTATGATGATCTCAACAAAGTTCAGGTTCGTTTCTGTCAATGGTGGGTAAAAGATCCCGTTCATGGTTTCTGCTTACAGATAATTGCTGTTATGCCCCTAAAGACAACTAAAGAAAGTTCGGCTGTGTCTGGTTTCTAGGCCCAATCTCTGTTACTTTCATTCGGACTGAACTTTGGCTCCGTTTTCAGGCTAATTGATTCTATATGACCATCTACGTAGGCAACTTGTCTTACCAGGCAACGGAAGACGATCTCAAAGAAGTGTTTGCAGAGTACGGCACCATTAAGCGTGTTGTTCTGCCTGTTGATCGTGAAACCGGGCGTATGCGCGGTTTTGCATTTGTTGAAATGGAAGAGGATACCCAAGAGGATACAGCAATCACCGAGCTTGATGGCGCTGAATGGATGGGCCGTCAACTTCGTGTGAATAAGGCTAAACCTCGGGAAACAAGGAGAAGCAGCAATTCAGGGGGGTATTCAGACGATCGCTTTTAACTAAAGCTCTAGAATCAGCTAGGGGGGGGTTTCTGTCCCCCTGGTTTTGTTGAGCAAAAATATTTTAAGGGAATTGGGGTCCCAATCAGGGGTTTCAACAGGCATACTGGAAACAGGCAGGTTGAAATTGATTTGTTCCGCCAGTGATTCTTATTGTTGAGAAGTTATGAGACGTAAATCAACTGCAACAAGACCCCAAGCGCCTCGCTCAGATAAGGCAGATAAGGGTTCAGTGTCTAAGCCCTCGATGATTACTACCGCCTCCCTTGCAATTATTGCCGGAGCTTTTATTGTCGGGATTGGCGTCGGGGTGGCGTTTTTTAGTGGAACTAACTTTACCCCAAATAACATTTCCTCCCGCGAAGCAATTGATCAGGCGGCGCCGAGTCGAGATATCTGTATTAACTACGGGTCCAGTGCGATCGTCACTGAGTCTCGGACCTTTGTCACCTTTAATCCGTTTAAAGTTTATGTCTCTAAGCCGATCATGCAACCTGGATGTGTGCTGCGTAGCAATGGTTGGGCAGTCCTCGATCAGCGCAAATTAATCAGCAATGAAAGGGAACGTGAGTGTAAACAACGAATGCAAACCTTTGCCTATACCGGCAACTTAGAAAATTCTCCTAAAATTGACTGCGTTAATCCGAGTGAAGAAAACAAATTCCTCGATCAACCTGGAACGGCACCTGCTGTTTCTGATAAGAGCTTTTAGCTTTTAGGGCAACAAATCGGGTGAAATTACCAGTCTCGGTGGGGAACTTGTCGCTGATAAAAAACATAGGTGTCAAATAAGATCCCCACCAGGCTACAGACTAGACCGATAATCAACATCCCTTCTAGGGGCTGGCCATTGCCAAAGGTAGCTAGGAACGTATTCATTTGCTGCAGGCCAAACTGGGCCATCGCCTTTAGACCCGGAACATAATTTAGCAAGGACAGGCTGGCCAACACTCCCGCCAGGAGTAAGGTGGGGGCAGAAAAGCTCAAAATACTAGAGATCAACAGTGATCTGAGCAGGCTGGCAATCATGTTTGGTTCCGGAAAAGGTATTGGCCTTTAGTCATCCCTTAGTCATTGCTGAGTGCATTTAATGGGTACTGATTAATACGATAGAGAAACTGCTGGGCTGAGAATCAAATAGTCAAAAATCTTAAGCTCTGAATAGAAAGCTTGTTGAAGATCCGTAAATAGAGATAACAATTCAACAAGCCCAGTTCATAAAAAATAGATCTGAGCAAGCTTCTCCGTGGCTCTGGGCTCAGGATTTGCGCCAGCTTCTTAATCAGCTTTACCTTGATAATTGTTAGAAGTGGCCTCAAACTCGGTAAAGTTTTACTGCGGTGTCATCTACAGGTGTCAGTTGAAAGAACCAACCGCTAGCTCCGGGATCAGGATTTGGGTTCAACGTGCTTTGGCTGCCTTACTGTTGGGAGGACAGGTTGTAGTGCGGTTGCTGACTGGCAAAATTTACTATCGCAACACTCTAGAACAAATGGCGGTAGCGGGTCCAGAATCTCTGCTGATTGCTTTGATTACTGCCGCATTTGTGGGAATGGTGTTTACGATTCAGGTAGCCCGAGAATTTATTAATTTTGGGGCCACCACGGCAGTGGGAGGCGTACTAGCAATTTCCTTGACTCGCGAGTTAGGCCCGGTGCTCACGGCAGTTGTTTTAGCTGGCAAGGTGGGTTCAGCCTTTGCTGCTGAAATTGGCACCATGCGGGTAACTGAGCAGATTGACGCACTCTATATGCTCAAAACCGACCCGATTGATTACCTGGTGATCCCAAGGGTGATTGCCTGTTGCTTGATGCTTCCTCTCTTAACCATTGTCTCATTGGTCACCGGGATGGCTGGGGGTCTCTTGGTGGCCTCAAGGTTGTACGATATCCCCTCAGGGGTATTTTTAGACTCGGCGCGGGCGATTCTCAGCCCCTGGGATCTTTTTAGTGCTTTGATTAAAGCGCTGGTCTTTGGCGTATTGATCGCAGTCATTGGCTCTAGCTTAGGATTAACAACCACGGGTGGGGCGCGAGGCGTTGGTCAGTCAACGACCGCATCTGTGGTCACTTCGCTGCTGGCGGTTTTTGTCACCAACTTCTTTTTGTCTTGGGTGATGTTTCAGGGGACTGGCAGTGCAGTTGTACCGGGATTGTAGTCAGTTCAGGGCTTAGAATGGGATTGGCAATTAATACTTCTGTGTCCTCTAGCAGGATGAAAGTCTAGTGACTACTGTTACCTCTGCTTCGGCTGCAACGATTGTGCTGAAACCTAGCTATCGCCTCCCCGGATTTTTAGCGGTGATTGCCCTGGCGGTGATGTATCTGCAACTTTGGCTGGGATTGAGCGTACTACTGTTTTCAATCTTTCTGCTTGTTCAAACCGCAACCCTGCGGTTACACTTTACCCCCCAAGCCTTAGAGATCTATCGGGGCGAAAGCTTAATCCGGCGTTTTCCCTATGCAGACTGGCAAAATTGGCGGATATTTTGGTCTGGAGTTCCAATTCTGTTTTATTTCAAAGAAGTTAAGAGCATTCATTTTTTACCAATTTTATTTGACCCGACTGCCTTACGAGCTTGCCTAGAAACCCGCTGTCCCAGGGCGGTTGAAACCAGCTCAGAGGATCTAACTCCCTAAATTTCTCCCTGGCCCTAGCGTCTTTAAAGTGACCTTGAATTCCAAAAAGCGACCATGAATTCTGACGAACAATCCCCTTTGACTCAACCTCCTGTTGACTCCACTGCTGAGTCTGCCTCAGGACCTCAGGCCAAGGATCGTGAGCAGGCATCGCCCCTGGCCTTGACGGCCTTGGAGCAGCAGGCTGCCGATTTAAAGCAGGAAATTGCCACCCTGCAAGCAACAAAGGCTCAATTGTCAGCGCAGCAATCTCAAGCTCAGGCGGTACTAGGTCGCTTGATGCAGGAGAGTCTTCGGGAGCTAGAACAACGCAAGCAAACCCTGCAAATTGCAGTTGAGCAGCTAGAGCGACGCCAAGACAGGATTCAAGCGGAGATGCGCAAAAGTTTTGCTGGAGTTTCTCAAGATCTGGCAATCCGGGTGCAGGGATTTAAAGATTACCTGGTCAACAGTTTGCAGGATTTAGTGATTGTCTCTGAGCAACTGGACTTAGCTCCTAAACCAAAAGAACCTCAGCCAACCTCGGTGCCAGAACCTCAAAAGCCCCCAGATCCCAAGTTTGCTGCCCAAGGGTTTGAGCAACAGGTTAGGCAAGTTCGCAAACTCTTAGACCAGTACCGTAACACCCCTAACTACTACGGCCCTCCCTGGCAACTGCGGCGCACTTTTGAGCCGATTCATGCCGAGCGCGTAGCCAATTGGTTCTTGACCCAAGGGGGACGGGGAGCGCTGCGATCGCTGGGGAGCCGTTTGCAAAATATTCTCGTGGCCGCGGCGGTTGTGTCGATCCTGCGGTATCTCTATGGGAATCGACTGCGATCGCTAATCCTGGCCAATAGTCCCGAGCGCTTGGGAGATTGGCGGCGGGGGCTGCAAGACTGTCTAGGGATTTCTCGGGCTGACTTTGGCCCAGATCGGGGAATTGTTTTGTTTGAGTCTCCAGACTCCTTGACGCAAAAAGCCGATCGCCTGCTAAAAGAAGATCAATTGCCCCTGATTCTTGTGGATGATTCCGAAGACCAAATTAGTCTCTCTTTGCTGCAGTACCCCCTGTGGTTAGCCTTTGCCGCAGAACCCCAAGCCCGACCCAATCGAGTTTCTGCCGCTGATTGGTTTGAGTAATCCAACCATGAAACAATAGATCCTAAGTTTTGTCAGGAAAAGGTCTTTGGCAATGCAGCCGACTGTCTGGTGGTTCGGAAATGGGATGCTACTTTTGGCTAGTTATCTACTGGGTTCTTTACCCATTGGCTATCTGGCTGGGCGCACCCTTAAAGGGATTGATATTCGTGAGCACGGCTCTGGCTCAACCGGGGCAACCAATGTACTGAGAATTCTAGGCAAAGGCCCTGGCTCAGTTGTGCTACTGCTGGATATCAGTAAAGGTATTTTGGCTATCACCCTCAGTCGCTGGGCCTATAGCCAAGGTTTCTGGCTGAGCAATCCAGAAATTTCAACCCCAATGTCTGGGTTAGCCTGGATCATTGTTTTGTCAGGATTGGCGGCGATTCTCGGTCATAGCAAGTCCATCTGGCTGGGGTTTGCGGGGGGCAAATCCGTGGCCATCAGCCTAGGGGTGTTACTGGCAATGGCTTGGCCGGTCGGCTTAGCCACCTTTGCCATCTTTGGGGTAGTACTGGCAGTTTCCCGGATTGTTTCCCTTAGTTCGATTACTGGGGCCCTCGCTGTTTCAGCCTTAATGGTGCTGATGGATCAGCCCCTGCCCTATATTTTGTTTGCGATCGCTGGGGGGCTTTACGTGATTTGGCGACACCGGATAAATCTGCAGCGCTTATTGGCCGGGACTGAACCGCAGCTAGGTCAAACTCAGGATGCTAATCAACCAAACCAATCAAAAACCCCAACCCTGGGGCAGTAAGCCTTAAGGTTGGGGTAGGAATGTTCAAGAATAACTGGAACTCAAGAACTAGCCAGCCATTGCCGGCTGAGCTTCTTTCTCAATATCGTCACTGTACTCGCCTTTACGGGCAGCGCCATTGCACTTAGCTCGGTGGAGCATTGATTTTTGGGCATCAGCCACCTTAGATTCCTGTCCAGACCAAATATCTAGACCCGGTTGCTGAATGGCTCGGGCGTAGGAAAAGGTGATTGGCCAGGGAGCTTGGTCACCGTACTTAGCATTCATCACATTCAGGTGGGCTGAGGCTCGGTCATTGCTTTGACCGCCAGAGAGGAAGGCAATTCCCTGCACAGCAGCGGGCACGTTGCGCATCAAACACTTGACAGTGGCATCAGCAACTTCTTCCACGCTGGCCTGCTGAGGACAATCCGTCCCGGAAATCACCATATTGGGCTTCAGGATCATGTGCTCTAAAGCAACGCGCTGGTGATAAAGCTGCTCAAACACTGTCCGCAGGGTTTCTTCGGTAACTTCATAGCAGCGCTCCAGGGTATGGTCACCATCCATGAGCACTTCTGGCTCAACAATTGGCACCAGTCCGCCTTCTTGGCACAGGGCAGCATAGCGAGCTAGGGCGTGGGCATTGGCTTCAATGCACCCCCGGCTGGGAATCCCGTCGCCAATCGTGATCACGGCCCGCCACTTGGCAAAACGGGCTCCCATTTGGTAGTACTCGGCAATGCGATCGCGCAGATCATCCAACCCTTCGGTCACCTTTTCTCCCGGATGCAGGGGCATATCTTTAGCGCCGGTATCTATCTTGATTCCTGGAATCATCCCTGCTTGCTTGATCACCTCCACAAAAGAAGTGCCATCTTTCTTAGATTGGCGAATGGTCTCATCGTAGAGAATGGCGCCGCTGACAAATTCACCTAAACCTGGGGTGGTGATCAGTAATTCTCTGTAGGCACGGCGGTTTTCTTCCGTGGCGTCGATTCCCCGCTGAGAGAAACGTTTGTTACAAGTTCCGTTACTCTCATCCATTGCCAAGACCCCTTTACCTGGCGCAACCATTGATTTGGCTGTGTTTAAAAGTTCCTGTGCACTCATGAATGCCTCCTGCTTATATGACTCTTTTCGTTGAACGACGTTGATTCACTGGAATCAACTGCTATCAATGCGATGCTTCGCATTAAATAAATTAGGCCGATTAGGGTTTTAAATATCTCTTATTCTCAAAACAGCTAAAGGCCCCAGGGACGCTATCTAAGCGCTTACCCATTAAGATTTGTTCTCAACACATCCTACCAGAGGTTTCTGCTGAGCAAGGTTAAAGAAATCAGGTTAATTGCCTCTAACTTGCATTCAAACCCAACTATTAATCCTTCAACTGACATCAGACATCACTATCCATCCCCAGTTGCTGGCTACTGTCTTAAGTTATATTTGTCCATTTGTATCCTTTTATGAAGTGCACCCGTTGGTAGAGAAGGCAGCTATTAGAATGAGAACCATTATCATTCGTGAAAAGCGGTGTTCTATTCTTGGCTGCTTCGACCTACCCTCGTCAATCTGCGGCAGTTACTGCTGATGCTCTGGCTAATTCCCTTTCTAACAATGGCAGGCTGTCAGAGCAGATCTTCCCAGTCTCCTACCTCCCAGCCTCAGCCACTCAAGGTGATAACGACAATTCTGCCGATGTATCTGTTTACTAAAGCAGTGGTTGGGGATGCGGCAGCCGTAACCTTGCTGATTCCCCCAGGGAGTGAGGTGCATGAGTATCAGTCAAAACCGGCGGATGTGCAGGAACTCGCTCAGGCAGATGTCTTGGTCCGAAATGGCTTGGGGCTAGAAGATTTTTTGGCTGGAACCGTTCGTAGTGCTCAAAACCCAAACCTTGTTGAAATTACGGCCAGTCAAGGAATTAAACCGCTAGATTCAGCAAACGTTGTCCCTGATCATTCCCCGTCCCCAACAGATCCTGATCAGGCTGATCAAGGCAATCTCCAGGGCAATCCTCACATCTGGCTTGATCCGGTTCGGGCCCAGGAGCAGGTTAAAAATATTCGCGATGGTTTGATTAAAGCTGATCCAGCTCAGCGGCAGATTTATGAAACCAATGCCGCGGCCTACATCCAAAAGCTTCAGCAACTCGACCAACAATTTCAGCAGCAGCTTCAAGCCTGCAAAACAGAGCCGTGCCGGTTTATTATCCTGCACGATGCCTTTCCCTACCTGGCAAATCGATATCATCTTCAGCAGGTAGCGATCGTAGAAATCCCTGAAGATAGCTTTTCACCAGGGGATATTCAACGGGTCATCACCCTGGCAAAACGGTCTAAGGTCCAAGCCCTGTTTAGGGAGCCTGGGGTTGATAACCAGGCTTTAACGAATCTTTCGAGTGACTTAAACCTCAAGCTGGAAATCTTAGACCCCTTAGAATCTGGAAACCTAAATCCCCAGTACTATTTCACGGCCATGGAGAAAAATTTACAAACCCTGAAGCGGGCCTTTGAGTAGTCAGGTTCGCACTTGAAAGCCGCTGATGCCCTGAGGTTGGGTATAGTCCACTGTTACCTCGTTAACTTGAGCCGCAGGGCTACCTTGGTGACACCAATTGAGCATTGCTTCAACGGTGGTTTTTTTACCTTCAAACACCGCCTCTACTCGACCATCAGGTAGGTTGCAGACCCAGCCATCGATGCCTAATTTGTCTGCAGTGCTTCGGGTTTCAGAACGGTAAAAAACTCCCTGAACTCGACCGGAAACATATACATGGGCTTGAACACGATCAGTCATTAGGCGGTTCAGGATCTTCGTCTGCGATCGCCTGTTTAACGGAAGGGCTCTCTAGAAGTTCTTTCGCCATGCCCATGAACTTTAAAGTGTCTGGATGAATCCACCGCTCTGGGGACTTTTGTGGGCTTTCTTCGGGTTGAGATGCCGAATTTTGCCAAGATTGGTTGTTTGAATCCATGGTTTACTCTCCATTTTTACGAAAAGTTCTATTAACCTTTGTAAATTTGGTTCTCTAAGCTCCCATGAATTATATCGAAGAACTGGCAGCCAAGGGTTAACCAAAACGGCGGGGCCTAAACCAGTCAACAGCGATAGATCAATCAGATAGATTTGCTTGTTTTTGGCAAAATGAAGGTAGCAGCTTCAAGGGCTGGTAGGCGATGTCTGAACGAAAAGTTTTAGTTTGTCAAAATCGGAGTTGCCGAAAAGCCGGAGCTAAGAAGGTTCTGGCAGCCCTGGAAACTTTAGCGACGGAAAAAGTTGCTGTTGTTGCCAGTGGCTGTCTAGGGCACTGTGGCTCTGGACCTATGGCCCTCATCCTACCAGAAGAAACCTGGTACGATCATCTGCATCCAGAGGATGTTGAGGCTATAGTTCAACTGCAGTGAGCTGCTATAAAACGCATTCAGCCAATAGGTAATGAACGTTCACAAGTCTAATCCTGGCTTACCGCGATCGCTGATCTGCTTGATCACGATTAGCTGCAGCATTCTCCCCTTGGCCAGTGGATTCGCCCAGGCCCAACCAGGCGGCAGCTCAAATGTACCTTCTCCCACTGAAGTTCTCAATGCATACCCCTCTCCTCAAGCCATTACTTCAACGGCACAAAAGCCCTCCCAGAATGGCTTGACAGTGCCCAGCCTCTGGTGGACCAATGAGCAGTACGGGAACAAGCTCGTCGATGATTGGGTGGTGTATGCCCAAAATAGCCGGTCTTTAACTCGAGTGGATTTAGTTGTGCGGCGAGGAGTCTGGAATTTGTTGAATTACTACGATCGCTACGCAGCTGTAAATCACTTTGGCACTGCCGTCAGCGACTACGGATACAACTTGCTGATCTTCGATCGTCAGCAAAATTTCTTGGCCGCCTATACCTGTGACTTTAGCAATCTAGCCCCGGACTTTCTCAAAGGTGCCCGAGATGCTCAAGGCAGGCCGGTGCCAAATTACATTCCGGCTGAGCGGACGGCCAACTTAGCCTGTCAGCTTTGGCTCAATCCCCGGGTCAGAAACCGCAAAGTCTGATTTAACCAGCACTGCGCATTCCTAACCAAAGTTGCTGATACTGCTCAGTTGTGGCTGCTGAGAGGGGCTGAAGAAACTCGCTGCGCTTAAAGGTGGCTTGATCAGGCGCTAGGGCTGAGCTAGCGCCCAGGTTAGATCCGGTTACTAGGGGCGAGAGGCCAGTACCCAGCTCGGTCAGTTGTTTGGCAATCTGAGGCTGCCACCAAAAGTCAATCCATTGATTACTCAGAGATTGCAGGGAGGGGGGCAACACTGAAGCCGACTTCACCCAAACATCTGCCCACAGAGCTGTGCCAGATTCAGGAATCACCACCTGAATCTGATCATTGCGTCGGGCAATTGGCAAGATATCACTAGACCAGCCCACAGCCAGCCAGGTATCTCCTATCAGCAGAGGCTGCAAATAAGCATTAGAGCTATAGAGCTTGGCTTGTTGATTTAGGGCTTGAAGGGCCGCTTGCAGACCTGAAATTGCTTTTATATCCTTGGTGTTGTAGGAATGACCCAGTTTTTTTAGGGTCAAACCAATCACTTCCCGAGGCTGGTTTAAAAGACTTAATCGCTGATCAAGTTCAGGCCGCCAAAGGTCAGGCCAGTCTTTGGGGGTCCAACCTAATTGCTTAAACTTATCCTTGCGGTAGGCAATTACCGTCATCCCCCAGCGGTAAGGGGCTCCCCAGACCTGGTTTTGAGATTTTGCCTGGGCTTGATCAGATCCTGGGCGATCGCGCCGGACGAGGGACTGCCAAATCTGCGGTAACTGATCCCAGTGGGTCAGTTGAGCAGGATCAAGGGGCTGAATTAACCCTTGCTGGATTGCCTTGGCCAACCAGTAATCTCCTAGGGTGACTAGGCCCCCGGCAGTGTCAGGTTTGGATTGCAGTTTCCAGGTTTGCAACTGCGTAAATAGCTCAGAGAGCTGGGTCTGGGGGACTAACGCTAGGGCATCGGCTTGCACTTGGCGGCGAAATCGGCGAACCAACTGGGGCGGGATAGAGCCTTTTAAGGCATGAACATTGAGTTTTGAGCCGGGGCTGCCTTGACATCCAATCAAGGATTGGCTTAAAAACCATAACCCCACACTTGTTAAAAATGATCTGCGATCCATGCCAGTTTCAGGAACTCTTTATCTAGCGTAGAAGGTCTAAGAGATTAATTAAAAGTTAAATCATTGGGGATCACCTGTTCAGGGGGAAACGATTCCTTAAGATGGAAACAAATCCAAAAGGGCGGTGAAATGGAATCAGTCCAAAAGCAAATCATAGTGCTGAGCGCAAAAATTGATGCTCTGCATCACGCGGTCGAGGATCTCAGTGCCAGAGTTGCCGACCCTGCCGCTAGGTCTGCCTTTTCAGCAGAGCCGATGCTGGTTGGACGCGATCTGGTTTCCAGGCCTCAGGGACGTAGCCCTCTAGAAGCGATGGAACACAAAGATGTGCTGGCGGATGAGAATCGTCTGGACACCCCTTTTCAAAGTGGAGACAAGGCAATATCTCCCGAAATTCAAATCCAGCGCCTGACTGCCCAGCTAACAGCGGCCTACAATCGGATTGCTGATTTAGAAGAGCACCTGTTAGCGCAAAGAATTCACTAGCCTGAGGCTAACAGCGCCATTTGGGGTTTGACAAAATCCCTCAACTGTCTGCACAATAGAGGTTGCTCTGGACGTGGGACTGTAGTTCAATTGGTTAGAGCACCGCCCTGTCACGGCGGAAGTTGCGGGTTCGAGCCCCGTCAGTCCCGTTCTAAAAATTGCTTACCCCTTGGATAAAACTTTCAGGCATCCACAGGTTTTGATCACGGCATTGCCAGTCTTGCAAGAGTTTGTAAGATGGTAACAATTCCCACCGATAAACCTTTAAGAAGACACTGTGATCCGGACTCGAATTGCGCCTAGCCCCACTGGAAATCTCCACATTGGCACTGCCAGAACGGCGGTTTTTAACTGGTTGTTTGCCCGCCATCATCAAGGGCAGTTTGTGCTGCGGATTGAAGACACCGACCTAGAGAGATCGCAGGCTGACTATACCCAAAACATTCTTGAAGGCTTGACCTGGCTGGGTTTGACCTGGGACGAGGGGCCTGTGTTTCAGTCCAAGCGAATCCACCTTTATACCCAGGCGATTCAAACTCTGCTGGATCAAGGGCTAGCCTACCGCTGTTACTGCACCGAAGCGGAACTAGACCAAATGCGCGCAGCCCAACAAGCGCGGGGGGAGGCTCCTCGCTATGATAATCGCCACCGCCACCTGACCCCGGAACAGCAATCTGCTTTTGAAGCCCAAGGGCGGCAACCGGTGATCCGATTTAAGATCGATGATCACAGAGAAATTAACTGGACAGATTTAGTCCGGGGACCGCTTACCTGGCAAGCTAAGGATCTCGGTGGCGACATGGTTGTGGCCCGAGCGGCAGGTGAAGGTCAAGTCGGTCAACCCCTCTACAATTTGGCGGTGGTGGTTGATGACATCGATATGCAGATTACCCACGTGATTCGGGGCGAAGACCATATTGCTAACACGGCCAAGCAGCTGCTTTTGTATGAAGCTTTTGAGGCCCCATTACCAGCCTTTGCCCATAGCCCCTTGATCTTGAATGTGGAGGGGCGCAAGCTCTCCAAGCGAGATGGGGTGACTTCCATTTCTGAATTTGAGCAGATGGGTTATATGGCCTCAGCTCTGGTCAACTATATGACCTTACTGGGATGGTCAGCGCCCGATCCGACCCAGGAGCTATTTGATTTAGACACCGCTGCCCACCAGTTTGGCTTCGAGCGAGTTAATAAAGCCGGGGCAAAATTTGACTGGGACAAGTTGAATTGGATCAACACTCAGTACCTGCACAACATCCCTGTGCCGAAGTTGACAGACTTGCTGATTCCCTACTGGGAATCAGCGGGCTACAAGTTTGATCCCACAGCTGATCGGGCTTGGCTAGAGCAGCTTGCGGCGTTAATTGGCCCCAGCCTGACTCGCTTAGAAGAAGCGATCGCCCAAAGTCAGCTCTTTTTTATCTCTGTCCCCCCTCTGGACCCGGAGGCAGTGGCCCAACTTCAAAAACCAGGAGCGCTCTCAGTCCTCCAGGCAGTCCTGTCAGCCCTAGAGGATGATCAGAGCTTCAGTAAAACAGATCCCCCAGCCATGATTCAGCAGGTTACTAAAACCCTGGGGGTCAAAAAAGGACTGGTCATGCGATCTCTGCGAGCTGCCTTAACCGGGGCGTTGCAGGGTCCAGATTTGATCCAGTCGTGGCTGTTGTTAAACCAACGGGGTCTGGATCGCCTGCGCTTACAAAAAGCCCTAGAGGTTGCCGGATAAGTTTTCTAGTCTGATTTGCTTAAAACTCCCAGACCTTAAGACTGCATAAACTCAATCTAGCGGCATTTATTCCTGGAACAATTCAGTTCACTTGCTGGCTGGGTATACTTGCTGCATTGCATGGTAGTTTTAGCAGATAAGCAAGACAAATTGTTCTCCATGAGCTTTTAGAAACTTTAACCAGTCAAAAAATCTGGTGCTATAATCACAAAATTTACCCCAGTCGCTCGTTTCGCCCCAGAGAGGATACAGCCCTTGACTCGTCGCTATCTTTTTACTTCAGAATCTGTTACCGAAGGTCATCCCGATAAAATTTGTGACCAGATTTCGGATGCTATTCTTGATGCCCTCTTGACCCAAGATCCCGCCAGTCGAGTTGCGGCTGAAGTCGTGGTTAATACCGGTTTGGTTTTAATTACCGGCGAAATCACCTCTAAAGCCCAGGTCAACTATGTCAATCTGGCCCGTCAGAAAATTGCCGAAATTGGCTATACCGATGCAGACAACTGTTTTTCCGCGGCAAGTTGTTCGATTCTAGTGGCCTTGGATGAGCAATCTCCCGATATTGCCCAGGGGGTTAATGCTGCCCACGAAAGTCGAGAACAGGACAGTGAAGAGGTGCTAGACAGCACTGGCGCTGGAGATCAAGGTTTAATGTTTGGGTTTGCCTGCAATGAAACCCCAGAGTTAATGCCCCTGCCAATTAGTTTGGCCCACCGGATTTCTCACAAACTTGCATCTGTGCGTAAAACTGGGCAACTTTCCTATCTGCGTCCCGATGGCAAAACCCAGGTCTCTGTTATTTATGAAAATGGACGACCGGTTGGGATTGATACCATCTTGGTTTCGACGCAGCACACCGCCGCAATTGGCGAGATTGAAGATACAGCAGCGGTTCAAGCCAAGATCAAAGAAGATCTCTGGTCGGCTGTTGTCCTACCTGCTTTTGGCGATCTTGAAATTAAGCCTGACCAGCGTACCCGCTTTTTGGTCAATCCCACCGGAAAATTTGTGATTGGCGGTCCTCAGGGAGATTCTGGGCTCACAGGCCGAAAAATTATTGTCGATACCTACGGCGGCTACTCCCGCCACGGGGGTGGGGCCTTTTCTGGTAAAGATCCCACCAAGGTTGATCGCTCGGCTGCCTATGCCTGCCGCTATGTTGCCAAAAATATTGTCGCAGCTGGTTTGGCTGAAAAGTGTGAAGTACAAGTCAGCTATGCGATCGGGGTTGCCCGCCCAATGAGTATTTGCATTGAAACCTTTGGCACCGGCAAAGTTGATGATGAG
>JBGTDP010000160.1:0-5513 GCA_041748255.1 Thermosynechococcaceae cyanobacterium
CGCTCTTATGCAAAGATAACTAAGGCTGTCCTGAGGAACGATCCCATCGGCTGCAGGCAGTAGTCCAGACTGTGCAAGGGATGACGAGAGTTATGGAAGTGGGCGATCGCGTTCGGGTCAAAGAATCGGTGGTTGTCTATCACCATCCAGGAAATCGCAATGAGCCCTTTGACATCCAAGGGATGGAAGGGGAAATCACGGCTGTGATTCAAGAGTGGCAAGGGCGAGAGGTCGGCGCTAACTATCCGTACTACGTGAAGTTTGACAAGAAATTTAGGGCCCACCTGCGGGAGGATGAACTAGAACCGGCTTAGCTTCCCTAAGCGGACTTGCTAAAAGGGCGAGGAGGGAGGGTTAGTGACGGCGGCGAAACCACCCCAAAATATTCACATCTCCCCGCAGCTTGGCTAGCTCTTGCCGGTGGCGTTGGGCCGTCAGGTGATACCACTGACAGTGGCGTTCAAAATCTTGTCGGTATTGAACTTCCCGGCGAAACTCGTAAGTGACCCCATGGGCTTCTAAAATCTCTTGTTGAGCCGGGGCAGAGATCAGGAAGCGGAGCTGATCAGTCATTTTGATTCTCCACAGCAGCAACAAGCTGGCGCTTAGCGGGCGAGTACTGGGGCCTGATTTTAGTCTAAGGGCAGAATTACTCTTGAGAACAGGCAATCCGAAACCCAATATCGTAAAGCCGGGCATCGGGATCTAACTTGGTCCGAAAGGCACTGCGGCAGCACTGGGGACTAGAATTCCAGGATCCCCCTCGCATCAGCCGTTTAGGGCTTGATTGATCATTTAGCCAGGCAGTGCCATCTATGGGCGCGCCTTGGTAAGTATCGTGCCAAAGGTCAGCGCACCACTCCCAAACATTGCCGTGCATATCGGAGAGACCAAAGGGATTGGCAGTTGAAAAAGACCCTACGGGGGTTGTTTGGCGGCGATCTTCTCCCTGGGGGCCAGCGCCATAGGACCCCTGGGTATAGATTTTGCCGTCGTACTCCCAATTAATCCCAGAATAGTTAGCTAAATCCGTGGTGATCGTTTCGCCAAAATGAAAAGGCGTCTGCGTTCCGGCTCGGCAGGCGTATTCCCACTCGGCTTCGCTGGGCAGCCGATAGGCTTGTCCGGTTTGCTCAGACAAGCGCTGGCAAAACTCCACCGCATCATCCCAGGTCACCTGCTCAACCGGAGAATCGGCCCCTTTACCACTGGCAGGGTCAGGATCAAGGGATTGGTTAACCTTGGGTAGGGCTGCAACTGCTTGCCATTGGACTTGGGTGATGGGGTACTTGCCGATTAAAAAGGGCTGAATGGTGATTGAATGTTGGGGACTTTGAGCGCCGGACCATCCTTCTTCGGTTCCGGGGGCTCCCATTGAGAAAGTCCCTCCCGGAATCGCAACCATTTCTAGCCGCACGTCTCCATCGAGGTTTTCTACCTGATGGTCGGCACTGCTTTGCTGGCGATCGCCCGGTTGCCCCTGAGCGTCAACCCTGACCACCTCAAATTTAAATGGGGAGAGTTCCGATGTCATAGCGTCCTTTGCCTGAGCGGGAAGGATTCTAGCCCAGCCCTGAGAAAATTTCTAAAGGTTCCACAGAGAATCAAAACCAGTCATTCTCTGCCCATGGGCTAAAGCTATCATAGGAAGGCACCCCAAGGGATAGCTAGTTGTTGGAAGTGCAAGCGTTGAAATCTTGACCCGGATGACCCAATCTGACCCGAATCGAGTTTTGCGGCAACTGCCGTTAGCAGTGGGGGCAACCGGAGGCATTCTCCTGTTGGTCAACCGGCTGCTAACGCCTGAGCTCACCAGTCCCCAATCTCGCTCCGATGCCCTGGGGGTGATTTTAAGTGCGCTGCTGATTTTGACCGGACTGCTCTGGCAACGGGTGCAGCCCAAACTGCCAGAAGTGGTGGAACTAATTGGCTCCGAAGGCTTTGAGCTAGCCCCAGATCTGCCTGAGGAAGTCAAAACAGAACTGGCCTGGGCCTCGCACATCTTGCTCACCAACACAGCAACGCGATCTCTGCTGGTCTGGTTCCAGGGCCAACTGCTGCTGCGGCGGGGAGTTCTGGCTGAAAATTCAACCTTGAAGCCGGGGCCGATTGTGCAGCGGGTCTTAGACACCCAAAAGCCGATTTACCTGGTGGCCCTGAAGATTTACCCCGGTCGGATTGAGTTTGATTACCTGCCGGAAAACACCCAGGGGGTGATTTGTCAGCCCTTGGGTGACCAGGGGGTTTTGATTTTAGGGGCCAATGCCCCCCGCAGCTATACCCGTCAGGATGAAGCTTGGGTGGGCGCGATCGCCGATAAGCTCTCAGATACCCTCCATCGCTGCCAAACCACGCTGCCCAGGGATGAATCCCAATCGCCTCTGCCCTCAGTTCCAGACCAGGCTTAGCAATTCTTTGGCATACTTGGACTGATGGGATCTGGATGCCAGGCCATCCAAAATCCCTAGAAATGTTTCATGGCTTGACAATGGCGCTTTACTGGTTTCTGATTGCCTTGATGATTATGGGTGTGATTGGGGCAGTGGTTCCGGGAATTCCTGGAACCAGCTTAATTCTGGTGGCAATTTTAATTTGGGGTGGTGTGCAAGGGTTTGGGGCTGTTGGCATTCCGTTGGTTGTTACCCTGGTGATCCTGGCCCTGAGCATTGGGATTGATTTTCTGGCGACTATGTGGGGGGCGCAGCGAGCCGGAGCCAGTAAATGGGGCCAATGGGGAGCAATCATTGGCTTGATTGTCGGGTTTCTGGGTCTGCTGCCGGCCCTGCCGATTGGCGGACCCCTGTTGGGGATTTTTCTGGGGCCGTTTTTGGGGGCCTTGATTGGGGAGTTTTTGTACCGAAAAGATCTGCGCTTGGCGGCAAAAGCGGCCCTGGGCGTGGTGGTCAGTTCCCTGATTGGTAATTTGATCCAGGGGGTGTTAGCCCTGGTTGCCGTGGGGATCTTTATCTGGCGAACCTGGCCTGTAGGTCTGAGTGTTTGAGGTCAGGGGATAGTGCTCAGCTAAGAATTGTTCTGCCTGGGTGCGATCGCGAATCTGACCATCCAGGGTTGCTGCCAACAGAGACTCTAGAATCTGCTTATATCCCCGACCCGGCGGGTAACCCAAGCGTTTGAGATCCCCGCCGTTTAAGAGCGGTTTCACCTGCGCCCAGTGGGTTAAGTAGCGCCAAATAGCGCTGCGAACCCTGGGAGCGTGAGCGGCAATCAAGATTAGCGTCGGCAGATCCTGAGGGCTGAGCTGGTGGGTGATTTGGCTGGGCAAAGCTACGGCTTCTAGACCTTGAACAATCTCTGCTTGGGTTTGCCCCAGGTGCTGCAGCCGTTGGATGCTATCTGTGGGTAGATGTAAGTACTGGGCAACGTCCCCGCGCTGGATCGGCGCTAGACAGGCAATTAGGGTTTCTAAGCGCATTTCCCAGGGACTGATCAGGGTTGCTTGCGGATCAAACTGATCGCGCCAGCGATCCACCAGCCGTAGTTGCTGGCGACAGGATTTGCTCAAGCTTAAGGAAGGATGGAGACACTGGAGCGCTCCCAGGCTGGCGAGTAATTCCAGGGCAGCCTGCCAGGAGGAAGTCCGCAAAATGTACTTTAATTCGTTCTTGAGCCGGGACTGCAACGCCGGAGCCTTGTTGTTTTGGCCTTGAATCCGGTAATAAACCCCGCTGTCGATCGCGTGGTGAATATAGTCTTTGGTCGCCGGCTCAATCTCAAACCCCAGACGCACCGCAAACCTTACTGCCCGAAAGATCCGGGTTGGATCTTCAATAAAGCTGTTGGGATGCAAAACCCGGATCTGCTGATGTTGCAGATCGACCAAACCCCCAAAAAAATCCAATAGCTCTCCCCCCTTAGGCCGGGTCAAGCGGACCGCCAAGGCATTGATCGTAAAGTCCCGGCGATAAAGATCCTGGCGGATTGAGCTAGCTTCTACCTCTGGGTTGGCAGCCGGGTAGGGATAAAACTCGGTGCGAGCTGTGGCAATATCTACAGAAAACGCCCCTAGACTACTATCTTGGGACCACTGCAGAGCTGCGGTTTGAAACTTACCATGGACCTGGAGTTGAGCCGCTGGATAGTCTTTCAGCAGCGATCGCGCTAGCTTCACCCCAGCCCCCTCCAGGGGCGGATCATTCACCCCATCCACCACCAAATCAAATTCCAACGTTGGGCGCCCCTGAGCCAGCAACAAGTCCCGCACCGCTCCCCCCACCAGATATAACTGCCAACCAAACTGCTCTGCCTGGGAAGCTGCCGTGGTTAAAATTTGCCAGAGAGCTTCCGGGAGAGCCGCTTGTAGTCGCTCCCGAATCGAAGTCCGGACCACCGCCCCATCCGATTTCGCTCTGGGCTGCTTCAACTGGTGTAACTGCCGCAGCACATCGGTGCGGGTGACGATGCCCACCAGTTGATCCTGGGCCAGAACCGGCAGTCGGCCTATGTCGTAGGTGACCATTAATTGTTCGATTTCGGGTAGGGGCGTCTCAGGAGTAATCGTCTTGATAGCAGTTTTCATGTAGCCCTTGACTGGGGCGTGACTAAAGCCATGGTGAAGGGCAATATCGAGATCCCGCCGAGAAATAATCCCCACCAGTTGATCTTGCACATTCACCACCGAGAGACCGGAGTGACCATAGCGCAACAAAATTCGTTGGGCTTGATCGACGGTGGTGTCCGGGCGAATCGTTCGCACCGGCGAGGACATCAGCTCCTGGGCCGTGGGCGGTTTAGGAATCTGGGCCTTGAGGGCTTGGCGCAGCTGCTCTAAAATCACTGCTGGCTCCGAAGTTCTCAACGTGACTGCCGCGGCCCGGCGATGTCCTCCACCGCCTAGGGGTTTCAACAGACTGTTGAGATCGACCCCTTCCACTTGCGATCGGGCAATAATCGTCAGGCGCTGTTCAGTTTCATCCGCATCAAAGCTGTTTGCCAACAATAGACAATCACTCTCGGTCAGTTCCATTAAGTGGGAGGCCAGGTGAGACATCCCAGGGGTATAGTTGTCGGTCCGCAAAAGCACCGAGGCAATCTGTACCCCCTGTAAAGTTTCTGTCTGCAAAGTTTCTAGGGCCAGGGTGAGCAGCTCCTGTAACTGGGTCGAAAGCCCTGGGTCTAGGTACTCACTCACAACCTGGGGGCTGGCGCCTTGTCCGATTAACCAGGTTAGGGCCGCAGCATCTCGAACCGTGGTGTGATCGTAGGTCAGCGACCCCGTATCCACATGAATCCCCAGGGCCATCACCGTTGCCTCTGCCGGGGTGAGGGTCACCTGCTGGGCCTGAAGCTGCTCGGCAATCAAGGTGGTGGTGGCTCCGACTGGCTCTAGCCAGACCTTTGTTGCTGGAATATCTCGCTCTGCTTCTAGGTGGTGGTCGTAGATCAGGATTGCTTCTGGATAGTCGAGCCACTCAGCGGCTTTGCCCAAGCGATCGCGGCGCTGGGCATCCACAACCGTAAGGGAGCGAATCTGCTCAGGATTCACTGAGCGCCGC
>JBGTDP010000161.1:0-4963 GCA_041748255.1 Thermosynechococcaceae cyanobacterium
TGAACTGGCCAAGCTTATGGGTTCAGGGAGCGGTACGGTTGTGAGTGGAGAGTTTTCTTCTCTGCGGGCTGCCGGTCAGCTACTTGAGGCGATCGCGGGTGAATCTTCTCAAGGATGCCGCAGGGTTCGAATTGAACTGGAACTGGTCAATCCGGAAGATCAATCCACCTATCAGGCTTGGTTTGACCAAGTCAGTGACAGGCGCTAATCCCAAGGCTAGATAATCAAGATTTTAAGTGCCATTGTTTGCTGAACAGGCTTGCGACCAAAAGGCTTAGAAGTCAAGGATTGTAACCCGCCTAAAAGCCAGATCAAAGCCTGGGGTTAATCCGCTATTACAGTAACTTTCTCCTGACTGTTCATGGGAATAAACAATAAAGTTAGTAACCCTGGAATTGCCAGCACAAATGCCAGCACAAAAAATATTCGATAGCCAACTGCTTGCTGGATGTAGCCACTTATGGCTCCTGGTAGCATGATTCCCAGGGCCATAATTCCAGTTGAAATCGCAAAATGAGAGGTCTTATACTTCTCTTCTACGAAATACATTAAGTATACGTTGTAGGCGGCGGTGCCCAAGCCGTAGCCAAATTGTTCCACAGCGATCAGCAAATAGACCACTGGCGTTGACGGGTGGGCATAGGCCATATAAACATAAACGACATTCGGTAAATTTAAAACAAGTGCCATGGGCCACAGGCTTTTATTCACACCATAATGAGAGACTAAAAAGCCGCCTAAAATACCTCCAAATGTCAAGGCAATTGCCCCAAAGGTTCCATAGGCTAAGCCTACATCAGCAGTGGAAAGTCCCAGACCGCCGACTTCAGTTGGATCTAATAAAAATGGAGCGGTTAATTTTACTAGCATTGCCTCAGCCAATCTATACAAGCCAATAAAGGCAATCACTGCCCCAATTCCCTTCTGGCCAAAGTAGGATTGAATTACTTCTAAATAGACCGTTCCAATTGGTTTGTCTAAGATCTTTTGCGTATCACTGGTTGGAAAAGGCAAAATGAACCAGTGAATGATCAAAACAATCGAGAAAACTAGCGCGGGCAAAACCATTGCCAGAGTCCAACTTAAAGGAATATTGTCTAGGGAAACCTCCAGCTTTCCGGCCAAAAAGACAATTATCCCTGAACCAAAGATCATGGCAATTTTATAAAACGTTGTGCGAACGCCAACAAAAAAGGCTTGCGCCTCTTGATCTAAGCTGAGCAAATAAAATCCATCAACGGCAATATCGTGGGTTGCTGATAGAAAAGCTGCGATCGCAAAAAAGCCAAAGGAAACCCAAAAGAAGTTAGACAACTGCAAGGAAAACGGGAGGCAGCCCAGGCAGCAACAAAGGGCAACCTGCATCCAGAGAATCCAATTTCGCTTAGTTGAGTTGAATTCAATCAGAGGACCCCAGAACATTTTAATCACCCAGGGCAAGTACAAAAAGCTTGTCCACAACGCAACCTGAGCGTTATCTACCCCCATCTTTTTGTACAAAACCACTGAGACAATGTTAACCAGGACATAGGGGAGCCCGGCGGCAAAATAAAGTGTGGGCACAAACACCCAAGGCGATCGCTGCGGTTTCTTAGCGGCTTTGCCTTCAAACCCTAAATTTAATGACATCTATACTCAAGCTTGATGGATCAAGAGTTGCTTGTCTGAGTTTGACATATTCAAAAAAAACCTGACCCGTTCAAAGGATTCTTGAAACTTTCAAGCTGGCTTTAGAGCTGAAACGAGGCCGTCAAGGCAACTGCCAAGGCATCTGCAGCATCATCCGGTTTAGGGATCAAGTCTAAGCTAAGTTCTCGGGCAACAGCCTGCTGAACTTCCTCTTTATTGGCATTGCCGTAGCCAGTCAGGGCTTGCTTAATTTGGGCGGGCGTAAATTCAATTAATGGCAGGTGATGCTGGGCCAGAACCAAGAGTAAAACTCCCCGAGCTTGAGCAACGAGAATCGTATTGCCCATCCGGTAAAAAAAGAGCTTTTCAACCGCAACCAGTTGGGGCTGGCAGTGTTGAATCAGGGTGTGCAAATCATCATAGATTGTCTGCAGACGCTCCCCCAAGTTTGTCTTAGCAGCCGTTTGAATAATCCCAAAATCCAACGATCTTGCTGGTGTCCCCAACCCTGGATCAACTGGCACACAAATAACCCCAAATCCCAAAGAGGCCAATCCAGGGTCCAGCCCTAAAATTTTTTTTTCCACCTTTCTATAATATTAGACATGAATTTTCGCTGTAGCTCCGCTAGGATTGTTCTAGCTTTAGGGCTTACTAAGTCTAGAGTCTGATTGTCTCTAACCCCTGATCCTTCTTTAACCCTTTATTGCATCATGCCTTTAGCAGCCTTCGTCCTCCCCCCTCTAAATCCATCTCTGGTAACAGCCGCCTTTTGGCCGATGTTACCACTGGATAGCCTGTTTTCGACCCAGGGGGTTATGGTCATGCTTCTGGTTGCCTATGCCGGCGCTATGTGGATGTTTCTCTCTAGTGCTCCCAAGGTTCACACCCTCATGGTCTCAGATCTAGAGATTGCCCGCCAGTTTTATGAGGGAGAGCTGCAGTTAACCACTGCCGACATCCCCTTGCACTACTACTACAACTACGAGCAAACTTTGGGGTTATCAAGTATAGACCCCCTATATATGTCAGCCGATTTAGGGCGTTCTTCCGGAACCGGATTTAATAACCCTGATGGCCTCTGGTATCAACTCAAGAAAAATGTTCAACTGCATGTTATTAGTGGTGCCAGCATCGGCGAGAAAAACCGCCAGCGCCACGTCTGCTTTGATCGCGACTGCTTAGAGCAGGTGCTGATGCGGGTTCAGACTCGTCACGTCAAGCATAAAATCCGCCGTGAGAAGCCACTGAATTTTTTGATCAAAGACTATGAGGGCCGCGTCATTGAGCTGGCTGAGATGTCAAATTAATTTCTTTTTCTTTAAGAAGCAAGCTATGGCAGTGGTTTGATCTCAGGCATTATTTGAGCCGAGACGGGACGCAGCGGATCAGCTTGCCCAGCCAGCGAATGGCCCATTGACTGTAGAGATAAATCAACAGGCCACTATCTAAAGCTATTTCAAACAGTCCAAACTCTTGACCATAGTGGCTTGGGTCCCAGTAGCTTACCGGGCTCTGAAAGCGAATGGTCCACTCTAGAGGGAAGAAGATCAAGGGGCCATCATTGGCATGGGTAAAGATATCCACTAACGTGTGCAACAAACAGGCCAGTAGAAACCACCAGAGCCAGCGGCTGGGGAAATCAGGGTGGCGTCGAGTGGACCAGACCCAGGTGAAACCGATTAGTAGCAACACAGGAGCATGAAGAAAATTTTGCGAGATAATCCAGATCGGATTGTGGAAGTACAACTCGCTAAAAATAAACCGAAAAGCTTCAGATGTTTTCCAGCCAAGGATCAGATGATAATAAAGCATGCTGATCAGTGAAATTATCCAAAGCGGCAGGTCTGGAGCAACCGCACCCAACAAAAATGCCCCTTTAGCAATTTGCAGCCGAGGGCAGGCTTTTTCTATGGCAGCCGTCATTAGGAAATGAGATGGGGTATTCATCCTCTGCTGCCGATCGCTAGTAACTTGAATTATCTTAAGGAGTAATTGCTTTATGAGTCAGATAATGGAACCCGAAACAATTCGCGAAAAAGTTAACCAGGTGGAGCAAAAGCGAGAATACCTTTTAGACCTTCTAGAGCAACCCGATCTAGGAACCTTGAGAATTGATGTCAATCAAGCCCTAGAGGAGATGGACGAGCTGCTTGACGACTTTAAGCGCACCTTCCCGGAGGCATAACACTCCCAACCTTTAGCCTTGAGGCTTTCAGCTTCCGGGGTGAGCCTTTAATAGACTTTATCTGGCGGCAGTGAACCGCTATAGACACCAGTTCAAAATAGCCCCAACTGCCTTGGTCTTTGAGCCAGGAAGCTAACTTGAGCAGAAGTTTGCCTTAGGCTTATCTAAGCCTAACTGAATGGTTAGTCAAGGAAATATTCCTGTCTCTCCCAGCGAAGTAGCCTTGGCAGTTGTGAAAGATCTAAGCCATAGTTGACGCTCCACAAAATAATCTCAGCAATTAATAAATTCTGTACCCACATCAGCTCTGCTTCCGGACCCAGGAGCACCCAACCGTCCTAGAGTTGCCAAAGCCGATAGGGAATGTATAAATAGGGCACCATCACCCACACGACGGACTGAAACTGTCTTAGAGAAACAATTTCAGAGAGGATTTGTACCCCCAGCATGAAAAAGTAGGGAACTAGCACCGTCACGACGCTGGGAAAGCCGCGCCAGATTCCCCAGATAATTGCCAGCAATGGCAGCAGGCCGCCGCCAATTTGCACTGATAAAAACCAGACCTTAAACCAGGTGGGTAAAGGCGTAGGCAGAGAATAGGACTTCAAAGATCGCCACAGCCATCCCACAACCACCAAAAATGCAGTGGCAACTCCACTAAAAAGCAAGTTTTCCAGCAAAAGGTTTGAGAAGGTACTCAAGAGCAGCCTTAAGGAGCAACAACAGTCAAGGCATCAGCCAATCGCTAGCATTCGCCCCAATCAACTGATCGCTTTAACCTAAGGCCATGGCGCTAGGAGTTTTAGCGAGGGCCTCGCGAAGCAGGGGCGCTTTGTCCGTTTGTTCCCAAGGCAGGTCCAGGTCAGTGCGGCCAAAGTGACCATAGGCAGCAACCTCTTGGTAAAATCGCCCATCGCGTTCAGCGGGTAGGTGACGCAGATTAAAGGCTTGAATCATCCCTGCCGGACGCAGCTCAAAGTGCTGTTCTACCAGGTCTGTCAACTTCTCATCATCAACTTTGCCGGTGCCAAAGGTTTCAATGCAAATACTCATTGGGCGGGCAACCCCGATCGCATAGCTGACTTGTACTTCACACTTTTCAGCCAAACCAGCTGCGACAATATTTTTGGCAACATAGCGGCAGGC
>JBGTDP010000162.1:0-13021 GCA_041748255.1 Thermosynechococcaceae cyanobacterium
GTTGAAACCCTGGGGATGGATCACTTTGAAGGGATTGGAGAAGCCGCCTTCTATGGCCCCAAATTAGACTTTATTTTTCAAGATGCCCTGGAACGGGAGTGGCAGTTGGGAACTGTGCAGGTGGACTACAACCTGCCGGAGCGATTTGATTTAGAATACGTCGCTGAAGATGGCAGCCGCCAGCGGCCAGTGATGATCCACCGGGCACCCTTTGGCTCGGTCGAACGACTAATCGGCATTTTGATTGAAGAATATACTGGAGACTTTCCCCTCTGGTTAGCGCCAGTGCAGGCGCGGCTGTTGCCAGTGGGAGACGATCAGAGATCCTTTGCTGAAAAGGTGGCCAGTGAAATGCGGGCAACGGGGCTGCGAGTCGAGGTGGATACTAGCGGCGATCGCTTAGGCAAGCAAATCCGCAACGCTGAGAAGGCCAAGATTCCGGTGATGTCGGTGATTGGCGCCAAAGAAGTCGAGGCCAACAGCCTTAGCATTCGCACCCGCGCCTCTGGAGAGTTAGGGGCGATGCCCGTCGAGGAGGCAATCGAAAAAATGCAAGCAGCGATTACACAACATAGCCACTTCTAAGAACTGAGTGATCTTTGGAATTCAGGTGTAAAAAGGTTGAGTTACCCTCAACAGCAATAAACGAGAGCGTTGTAGAGCTCAGGCGCTCAGCAGTGGCCGCTTGGGGAGCTAGCAGCATTACTACCCACTCCCCTGCTGATCAAGCTGAGCTTTAAACCTAAAACTAGCTATTTCCAGTGACTTTATCGAGTAGACCTTTGGCTTCCTCGACGATGTTGGCACCGGGTTGTTCTTGCTTATAAGTCTTGAGGTTGCGCTCGTAAGCCTTCTCTTCACTTTGGAGGCTCTCAGCGTCCTTTACGGCTTCCTCATAGCCAGCTTCACGACTTCCCGTTGATTCAACATAGCCGTAGGTTTGATCGGCTTTTTCCTCTGGGGATGTCTGAGTGTTTCTAACAGCCGCCGCATAGCTAGGCTGCACCACCGGCAGCAATAAACCGCTGAGGCTAATCAAGCTAATCAGACCCAGCATTACCAGACTCCGACGCAGGGTTCGGACAAGGGGCGTAAGAATTTTTTGCATAGGAACGTCTCTTTTCGAGGTTTTAGAACTCTGTGCTACCTGGAGCAAATCATATCACTGCCGCAGCAGGACACAACTAAAAGCACAGTACCGTCTTCAGGCCACAGTTCCCTCTGTCCCAGGCTACATCCAGCTTGTTTGAAAAGTTACAGATTATTACTATCTCCCCAGGGCGTTGGAGGCACTCAGGAGGTTTATTCCTCGCTATAGGCATCCATGGGTGGGCAGGCACAAACCAGGTTGCGATCGCCGTAGGCATTGTTGATCCGTCCCACCGCTGGCCAAAACTTCGCCTCCCGTACCCAAGTAGCGGGAAAGGCTGCCTGCTCTCGCGAATAGGGATGATCCCACTCCTGGGCAGCAATTACTTCAGCAGTATGGGGAGCTCCCTTGAGGAGGTTATTTTGTGGATCAGCTTTCCCGGTGGCGATCGCTTCAATCTCGGCCCGGATCGCAATCATCGCCTCACAAAAGCGATCCAGCTCTGGCTTAGATTCACTTTCGGTGGGTTCAATCATGATCGTCCCCGGCACCGGCCAGGAAACCGTGGGGGCATGAAAGCCATAGTCCATCAGCCGCTTGGCAATATCATCTACTTCGATCCCAGCGGACTTCTTAAATTGCCGCAGGTCCAAAATGCACTCATGGGCCACCCACCCCTGCTGGCCCTGGTAGAGAACTGGATAATGGGGCGCTAGCCGCTTGGCAATATAATTGGCATTTAAAATGGCCACTTTGGAAGCCTGGGTCAACCCGGCAGCCCCCATCAAGGCAATGTACATCCAGGAAATCGGCAAAATACTAGCACTGCCCCAGGGAGCAGCAGCCACAGCCCCCACCCCAGATTCACCCCCGACTGACACCAACGGATGCCGGGGCAAAAACGGCAGCAGATGCGGTTGAACCCCAATCGGCCCCATACCTGGGCCACCCCCCCCGTGGGGGATGCAAAAGGTTTTGTGCAGGTTTAAGTGGCAGACATCAGCCCCAAAGTCAGCCGGACGGCAGAGCCCTACCTGGGCATTCATATTCGCCCCATCCATGTAAACCTGCCCACCGTAACGATGGATAATCTCGCAGATTTCTTGAATTCCCTGCTCAAAAACGCCGTGAGTTGAAGGATAAGTCACCATCAGCGCTGCCAGCGTCTGCGCGTGGGCTTCGGCTTTGGCTTTGAGATCTTCAAGATCAATATTGCCTTGAGAATCACAGGCCACAACCACCACCTGCATCCCGGCCATCACCGCACTGGCGGGGTTAGTGCCATGGGCCGAGTCTGGAATTAGGCAGATCTGGCGATCGCTCTGTCCCCGGTGGGCATGATAGGCCCGGATCACCAGCAACCCGGTATATTCTCCCTGGGAGCCAGCATTGGGTTGCAAAGAAATGCCAGCAAAGCCAGTGATTTCGGCCAGCATTGCCTCTAGCTGCTGGAACAGGAGCTGATAGCCCTGGGTTTGTTCGGTCGGGGCAAAGGGATGGATCTGGGCAAACTCCGGCCAGGTGATCGGCAGCATCTCCGCCGTCGCATTTAGCTTCATCGTGCAGGAGCCCAGGGGAATCATAGAGGTGGTCAGGGAGAGATCCCGCGACTGCAGCCGCTGCACGTAGCGCAAAAATTCTGTTTCCGAGTGGTAGCGGTTAAAAACAGGTTGGGTGAGAAAGGGCGTCGGGCGAGCTAAGGGAGTCTCGTAGCTAATGTCAACCTCTGGGGCTAAGTCTTTGAGGCTGAACCCCGGATCTTTGTCCCCAGCAAAAATCGCCCATAAATCTTCTAGATCTATGGTAGAAGTTGTTTCATCCAGCGCAATCCCCACAGTCTGGGGATCAAACACTCGTAAATTAATCCGGTGGGCCTGGGCGTGGCTGAGAATCTGGCTCAGGGGCACTGAGCCGAGATCCACTTCTAAGGTGTCAAAAAATGGTTTTGAACTAATCCCATAGCCTAAGCGCTTTAACCCCGCCGCTAATAAACTCGTTAAACCATGAACTCGCTGGGCAATTTTCTTTAAGCGCTCCGGACCGTGATAGACGGCATACATACTCGCAATGATTGCCAGCAGCACCTGAGCCGTACAAATATTGCTGGTGGCCTTATCTCGGCGGATGTGTTGCTCTCGCGTTTGCAGGGCTAGCCGCAGGGCTGGTTGACCGCTGACATCTTGGGAGACGCCGACAATCCGGCCCGGGATTTGGCGCTTAAAGGTTTCTCGGGTGGCAAAGTAGGCGGCATGGGGGCCACCATAGCCCAAGGGAACCCCAAACCGCTGGGTATTACCCACAGCAATATCTGCCCCAAATTCTCCCGGTGGCTTTAGTAAGGTCAAACTCAGTAGATCCGCCGCCACTGTCACTAAAACCCCGGCGGCGTGGGCTTGGTCTACAAAAGCCTGATAATCATAAATCGCCCCATTTGTGGCCGGGTACTGCAACAACGCCCCAAATACCTGGGAGTTCTCAAAGCTAAAGTTGGTGTGATCACCAACTAGAACTTCAATCCCCAGCGGCTGGGCGCGGGTTTGAATTACCTCAATTGTTTGCGGATGGCAGCTCTCAGAAACAAAAAAGCTGCAAGCTTGAGTATTTTTGTGCAGGTTAAAGCTCATGGTCATGGCTTCGGCGGCGGCTGTGGCTTCATCCAGTAGCGAAGCATTGGCAATTTCCAGCCCGGTCAGCTCGATCACCATCGTCTGAAAATTTAGTAAAGCCTCTAACCGGCCCTGGGCAATTTCAGCCTGGTAGGGGGTGTACTGGGTATACCAACCCGGATTTTCGAGAATATTGCGTTGGATCACGGCTGGGGTCCGGCAACCGGAGTAGCCCAGGCCAATCCAGGAGCGATAAATTTGATTTTTAGCCGCGATCGCTTTTAGGGCTGCCAATAGTTCTGCTTCCCCCTTACCTGCTGCCAGATTCAGCGATTGTTTGAGACGGATCTGGGCCGGAATCGTTTGATCAATCAGCTCCTCCAAGCTTGAAAGATCCATCTCATCTAGCATCTGCTCAATGTCTTCTGCACTGGGACCAATATGCCGTTGAACAAACATATCAGCCGGTTCTAGCCAATCCAGTTGCTTTAGTGCTTGGCCATGACCGTTGTGGCTAGCCTTATCTCCATCCGGGATAGAACCAGTGGCGGGCAAGGTGGCTTGAGACGGGTAAAGGGAGGAGTCTTTCATCAGAGGCTTAAAAAGGATCACTTAAGTTGCCTGCTAGTCTATCCGCTGGTGTCTCAGTTGGCTAGGCGAGATCACCGCTGACCTGCCCATATTATTACTAATCGTTAAGTTTTTTGCCTTTGGCCGCTAACCACAGGGTTGAGAATTCTTTGGTTGACGATCATAGCCCCAAATGTCATCAACCCGTGATGCACATTCAAGGCCCTCAGCTTTACACAAAGCCGTAACGGTCCCGTACTTGATCCCAAATAGGGTGTGAGCGTTTATGTATACGACCTGTCGCTTTTGCCCGTAAGCTGTTATCAGTCTTTTATCAGCTACGGCAATCTTTGTAATTGCTAACTCTTCCCAGGGATGGTCAAATATTTTAGAAGCAGCCCTTTGGCCGCAGGCAATTTCACTGCTAGTTAAAGCATTGGAGTTGGAAATCAATAGTTTGGGGGCAATAACACCGAGGATAAAGGTGAAGAAAATAAATGCGAGCAAATAAAGCGGTTTTGGCATTTCTCGACCTACAGGTATCGAGCTAATTAAAGAAGTTGATTGGATTTCAACCCTGAGTAGTTCCCGTAGGCAGCGGGGTCGCTGGGCTTAAAGGCTCAATCCCAGCCCGATCCAAAATTTCAGGAATTAGATCCTCTCGCTTGACTGCCATCATGTGCACCCCTTGACACAGTTGGCGGGCTAGCCGGACTTGTTCAGCCGCGATCGCCATGCCTTCCTCTAAAGGATCAGGGGCCCGTTCCAATCGCTCGATGGTGGATTCGGGAATCTTGACCCCCGGCACGCAGCGATTAATAAACCGGGCATTCTTGGCAGATTTAAGTAAGAAAATTCCCGCCAGAATCGGTTTGTCGTAGGCGACTGCAATCTGGCTCATAAATTTCTCTAGGCGCTCAAAGTCAACAATCATCTGACTTTGAAAAAACTGAGCCCCGGCAGCCACCTTGCGCTCAAATCGCCGTTGGAGTCCTGACCAGCTCGCCAGTTGTGGGTCCACCGCCGCCCCCGGAAACAGCTCAGTTACCCCATCGGTGAGAGGTTTGTCATTGGCATCAAAGCCACTATTAAGCTTGGTAATTAGCTGCAATAGTCGCACCGATTCCATATCAAAGACGCCTCGGGCGTCGGGATGGTCCCCAGCTTTAATCGGGTCTCCGGTCAAGGCCAGAATATTATAAATTCCCAGGGCATTGGCCCCCATCAAGTCTGCTTGCAGGGCAATCCGATTGCGATCGCGGCAGGCCATCTGACAGACCGGCTCTAAGCCCTGCTGCTGCAAAATTGCTGCGGCTGCCAAAGAGCACATCCGCAGCACCGCCCGACTGCCATCGGTAATATTCACCGCATGCACCCGCCCCTTGAGGGTCAGGGCTTGCTGCACCATCAGAGCCGGATTGCCGCCCTTGGGAGGACAAACCTCAGCGGTGACTAGAAACTTTCCGGCTTGAACTGCTGCCTGCAAACTCAAGGGCTCAGCTTGGGGATGAGATTGCCAGTCAAGATTAGGGAAAGAAGATTGAAGTTTATCTGAAGACATGAAACGGGAGGTGCCAAAGCAGCTTTAAAGTGCAAAATCGATCAAATCATTTCCTTAAGTTATAGAAGTAAGATACCCAGTTATGCACCTCCATAGAGGCTTGGCTACTTAAATTCCTACAGCGGAGTTGAAAATCCTAGAGCCATGCGAACTTGGCTGAGGGATTGATTGGCAATCTTTTTAGCTTGCTCCCGGCCTTGGCCCAGGACCGTGTGTAAGTAGCCTGGATCGCTGATCAGCGTTTGATATTTAGATTGAATCGGCTCCAGGGTCTCAACGATGACCTCAGTCAACAGCGGCTTAAATTGGCCCCAACCCATCGTCTGGCCTTCAGCCGCAACCGCTTCCTTAGACTTGCCGGAAAGCAGGCTATAGAGCGTCAGTAAGTTATGACACTCTGGACGTTGGGGATCATCAAAGGTTAAGCCCCGTATTGGGTCTGTCTTGCAGCGCTTAATTTTGGCTTGAATTTGCTCGGGGGCATCTAACAAATTAATCCGGCTGCTCTCGGCGGGATCTGACTTGGACATCTTGCGAGTCCCATCGGTAAGGCTCATCACCCTGGCGCCTTCGGTTCGAATCAGCGGCGCTGGGACCTTGAATAGTGGCTGAGCTTCACTTCCAAATTGAAAGTTAATTCGAGCCGCAATATCGCGCGATAGTTCCAAATGCTGTTTTTGGTCTTCGCCCACCGGCACCAAGTCTGGCTGGTAAAGCAAAATGTCTGCCGCCTGCAGCACCGGATAATCTAATAGACCAATACTGACATTCTCCCCCTGCTTTAGGGCCTTTTCTTTAAATTGAATCATCCGCTCCAGCCAATTCAAGGGCGTGATGCAGTTGAATATCCAGGCCATTTCAGTATGGGCCGGAACGTGGGATTGAACAAAGATAGTCGTGGAATTAAGGTCAAGTCCGCAGGCTAGGTAAAGCGCTGCCAGAGATTTTGTATTCTGGGCGAGGATTTTTGGATCGTGGGGAACCGTAATCGCGTGGAAGTCAGCAATAAAAAAATAGTTATCGTAGCGACTTTGCCCCTGCACCCAATTACGGATGGCCCCTAGGTAGTTGCCAAGGTGGAGGGTGCCAGTTGGTTGAACCCCAGACAGAACGCGCTGCTTAACCATTTTGTTTGTGTGAGTCCCTGATCCAGATAGCGATAATGACAACGATCCTAGCAAGGGAACCTGATTTATTAGTTTTGCATCTTAACTTAAAAGCCCCTGGCCTCTGATCAAGCCAGAGACAGCCCGTTTGCTGTATAAAGCTGACTGTTGTGGCGTTACCCCTAGCAGGGGATTTGGGTATAGTGAATCTGACAAATGCTCGTCAGCCTTCAGTGACTTTATTAGGATTGTAAGCATATCTATGGCCTCATCCCCTGTTCACGCTGACCCTAGTGCTACCTTGAGTCAACAGGACTGGCAGGCACTACTGCGGGGGGAGGTACTGGTTGACATCCGAGCTTGTTCAGCGTGGGGAGGAGCGATCGCCGCTCAAATGCACCTGCCCCAAGAACGATCCCAGGTGTGGGAGCAGCTCACAAACTATCCCCGCTGGGTACACTACTTTTCAGATCTGACAGCTAGTCGGGTGCTATCGCCAGCAAAAAGTCTCCATTCCCCCTACCAGCGTCTCTATCAAGCTGCCAGTAAATCTTTTTTGGGTCTCAGTGCCCAAGTTGAAATATATTTACGGGTCTATGAATTTGCCCAGCAAGCGATTCAATTTCGACTAGAAAAAGGCAGTTTCTCAACCTTTGAGGCCGACTTACGGCTAGATCAATTTGGCAGTGAAACCCTATTAAGCTATACCGTTCAGGCGATGCCTGCTTTCCCGGCGCCCACAATTTTGATGAAAACAGCCATGTCTTTTTCTTTACCGGCAAATATGCAGCAAATGCGTCAGGTATTGTGTAGCGAAGTTGGACACTAATCCAAGATGAACCCAGCAAGTTTTTGGCAACGGTTGGCGGCATGGTTCATTGACGGGGTTGTGGTGACAATTCTGGCTAGGCTGATTGGATTAGGGCTTGCTCTATTGCTGGGAGTAACAACCCAAGTCACTGGCGACCTCTCAGATCCTACTGCCTGGATTCTCAGTTTGTTAATGCTCGCTGTTCTGCTGTTGCTGCAGTTCTTTTACTTTGGCTATCTCTGGAGTCAAAGGGCCCAGTCTATTGGCATGGGATTATTAAATATCAAAGTTGTCAAGTCCGATGGCAGCCGAATGTCTTTTACTACGGCTGGCTTGAGGGGCACCGTTGGCTATTGGCTAAGTGGCCTTGTCTTCGGGTTAGGGTATCTCTGGGCCGCGTTTGACCCTCAGCATCAAGCTTGGCATGACAAGATTTTCGGCACTACTGTTGTGAAGTAAGGGGCCTGAAGTCAAGCAAAATTATTGGGGCTTGACCATTACGCGCTGACCTTCAATTTTTGCTTCGTAGGTCTTAAGATTTTGTGTCGCTGGCCCCTGAACCACAATTCCTTGCTGATTAAACTTAGAGCCATCACAGGGGCAGATAAAGGTTAATTCTTTGGCCCTCCAGTTAACTTGACAGCCTTTGGGGGAGCAGACCGGGTTAACGGCAATCAGTTGATCCGGCACGGCTGGATTCTTGACGACCAGGACCAGTCCCACCGGCAACCCCTGGGTGACTAAAATCGATCCCTTAGCCAGTTCATTCACGCTGCCAATTGTCTGGAATGCCTTTGGAGTTGTACTTTGAGTCTCAATGGCAACCTCAGAAGCCTGCTTAGAGGAGCAGGCAGATACGAGAATCGCTAGGGATCCCGTTTTTAGCCAGGTTAAGAAATGACGGCGATCCATCTTGGAGCTGTCCAGCAGGGGAACCTTCTCACTTTAGTCCCGACCCCAGGTTTCATGCAGCGCTCCCTTAGCGAACCCGGCGTTTATTGCTTTGGCGAATAATCCAATAGCTAGTTGACAGGGCAAACACGGCAACCGCTAGGCCAATTAAATCAAGCCCTGTGGACTTCTCCAGGTCAAAAATAATCACCTTGCGGGCCACAGCAATCAAAGAAGTGCTAATCACCAACTCAACTTGGATCACATGATTGCGAAAGTAAGCGGTGATATTTTCTAAAATTTCTAAAGCAATCAGAACGTTTAGAAATAATCCAAATATTTCAAATAACGTACTCTTAAAAAACCCCGTTGGCTCAATAGCAATTTCTTGAATCAACAGGCGGCCGAGATCCCAGGTGGCAACCAGGATCACAACAATCATAAATAGAGACAGGATTCTAGAAACGAAGCCCTCTAGTTTCTTGATCGAGCTTAGAAAGCCTTCATCCGCCCAAACCCGTTGTAGCTGGTGATTCCACTTCTTCAATGACCGCATGCTCATCCTCTGCCCTTGGCAAAAGGCAATGATGGCAGAATACTCAATTTGGGCGGTCAGGGCAACTATAAACCTAAAGCGCTTGGATTCGAGAGGGCCAAGCCTTAAGCTTTTGCCAGCAGTTGCTTCGGGCAACCAACACCAAGGGAATTTTCTTCAAACCGCGATCGCTGGGTTCGAATGATCGATAATTGAGAGGTCAAAATCAAGCTGGTAAAGCCAGCAATCACCAGCACTGGAACCATGGCAGCTCCAGAAGCCGCCGTGAGGATAATCGTTGTACTGACTGGGGTTTTGGTAATCGCGATATTCAGGGCCGCCATCATGCAAAGCATGCTAAGGGTAGGATGAAGTTGAGGGATCGCTAGAGAAAGCGCTAGACCGACGGCTGCCCCGACAAAAAATAGTGGGAAGATAAACCCGCCCCGAAACCCAGCGTGAACCGTGAAACCAATTGCCAGCATCTTGGCAAGGGCAATCAGCAGCAAGAGCTTAACGCCTAGAGCAGGCCCAGTTTCAACAATGATGCTTTGGATCTCCATTTCACTAAAAAATAATGTTTGGGGAAACATCAGAGCAGTCAGGCCAATACATAATCCCCCCAGGGTGGCCAATAAAATTTTCTGGTCAGCGATAAACTCGCTTAGGTAGGCAATCCCGCGAAAAAGTAAGGCAAAAATTGCCGCCAACAAGGCCCCGAGGCTACCCAGCAGGACTCCTTGGAATAGATTTACTAGAGAAATACTTTCAATTGCCGGAAAGTGGTAAATTCCCGCTGCCGTCATGCCAGTAGTGAAGCGAAATATGGCAAAAGAGAGCGTTGCTGAGATCACAGCTGGAACCAGGGCCTCATAAAATTCGATCCCGCGACGATGGGGAATTTCCAGGGCAAAAATCGCCCCTCCTAACGGGGCACCAAAAAAGGCCCCCAGGGCAGCGCTCATGCCGCACAGGGTCAACAGCCGCACAGAGTCAATGGTCAGCTTTAACTGATTAGCCAGCCAGCTACCACAACTGCCAATGATCTGAACCAGGGGGGCCTCAGGCCCTAGACTTCCCCCGGCTGTAATTGAGCAAAGCGAGGTGACAATCATTGAGGGGCTTTGACGGGGATCGATTTGACCAGGCTCATGAACATCATCAACCACACTGGCAATTTCACCCGGAGCTCCGAGGAAGTGGAGGGATAGACCCACCAGAAACCCGCCAATTGTGGCCACAATCCACAGGTAGTTTGAGGATAAAATCCCGCCCGGAAAAAAGGGTTCAAGAAAAATGGTGTAGATCTCAGGATGGGGCTGGGCCTGAGGGAATGCACTGCTGGGAAAGTGGGAGCTTAAAAAGACCGGAAGATCATGCCAAACAAAGTACATGAAAGCTTCTAGAACAAAGTAATACAGCGAAGCAATTAATCCGCCTGCAATCCCGATCGCGGCTGAGCATAGCAGTAGTTGCTGGTAAGTTAGCTCGTCCCCGCTGCTGGCGCTGTTGGTGGGAACCTCAAGCGGGTCGAGGGCCGAGGAGGTTGAATGAGAGTGAGCCTTTGAGGCCATATAACATCCTTTGTCAGAGTTTCTGTATCTTTTGCTACCCATTCCCTAGATCGAGATAAAATAGATCCTGTGAAGCCTGGGGCGAAAGCTTACCGGCATGGCACAAACATCAATAAATTTTTATTTATCTTGATATAAGGAGTTCGATTTGAATACGCACGATATTGAACGAAAAAGGGAAGAACTGATTCGGCAATGGCAGGGGTGTGGCGGAACCATGCAGCCGTTAAGGATGAGTCCCACTGATCGCTTAAAGCTGGTCTTAATCATTGCTTTTAGCTCGTTAGTCGTTGGGTCACTTCCAATCATTTATGGCTTAACCTGGGGACACCGGGCCCAAACCATCATTCCGACCGAGGCCAGTCTCTGGGCAGTTTTTGGCGAACGAGACTAGAGACTAACTAGCCTGGCATTCACTAGCTGACTAGCACTCGACTAAGTGGGCATTCAAGAAACCCACCTTGTCTAGCAATCTGCCAATGATGATTCTGGCCGGAGCGGAGAGGGCGGGATTATATAGCAGAATGAGTTTGAGCCTTGCTCGGACTCACTTTTTTTGCTACTGTCACTAGCAGGTCAAAGTTAAGCCAGACCCCCAAGGTCAAGCAATAGGCAAACCAACTTCGGGATAAGATTCGGGCTTACCCCTACTCTAAAAAGAAACAATTTGAGTCCGTCAGGCCCTCCTCAACAAAGCGACACTTGACCCGGACATCGCCCAAGGGCAGTGCTAGATCTCTTGCAGCTAACCTAAGGGAATTTCGCAATTCAGAAGGTATATCCAACTACCGGACTGGATTAAATTTAGTCGCTTTAGGGCTTTAGAAAGCAGAGACTGCCAATTACACCGGCACTGGCGTAGAAGGTGCCTTTGATTGCTGAATTTGAGCCTGCTCTTGAATTGACCTTGACTCAGGGTTAATCTTTGTGAGTTGCACCGCGCAGGCTTTTAACTCTGGTTGGTGGGAGTCAGGACAGGATTCGGGATGGGTAAGGGCATTGGCTTCTGCCTGATCAGCCCAGAGTTCCCCCCAGTGCATGGGTACAAACACTGTTCCGGGAGCGATCGCCTTGGTGACTTTGACCGCAAATCGAGCTTGACCCCGCCGCGATCGCACTTCTAACCAGTCTTGATCCTGAACTGTCAGATCCCGAGCATCCCGAGGATGAACTTCAATAAACGGCTCCGGGTGCATCTGCTGGATTTTTTCAATCCGGCCCGTGCGGGTCATCGTGTGCCAGTGACCGTAAAGCCTGCCCGTGGTCAGGACATAGGGATAGGCTGCATCGATTGGTTCTGCCAGACCCCGGGAGTGGTAGGCCCCAAATCGGGCCCGTCCATCGGGAGTGTTAAAGCGAAAGTCTGTATAAAGTCTGGCGGCGGACCCTAACTTTGGTACTCCAGAATCTGGGCAGGGCCATTGCACCGGTCCCTCAAACCGCAAGCGATCGTGGCTGATGCCAGTTTGGTCACAGGGGCGATCGCGGGTCAACTGCACAAACTCAGCAAAGACTTCTCGCGGATGCTCAAAGAAAAACTGGTCCCCAAACCCCAGACGGCGACCCACTTCGGCAAAGATGGCCCAATCTTCCCGGGCCTCCCCCGGCGGCTTCCGAAAAGCCGGAGATAGGGTCACCACCCGCTCGGAGTTGGTCATCACGGCTGTTTTCTCGCTCCACTGGGCGGCGGGTAAAAGAATATGGGCGTAGGCAGAGGTTTCCGTGGGGTTGTAGGCTTCCTGATAAACAGTCAAGGGCGATCGCCGCAGCGCCGCCTTGGTCCGTTCAAGATCCGGCATACTGACCACCGGGTTAGTCGCCGCAATCCAGAGAAACTTTACGGCTCCGGTTTCCAGGCCAGTGATCATCTCCCAGGCATTCCGGCCTGGCCTAGGAGAGAGGCTTCCCGAAGGCAGGTTCCAGAACTGCTCGACCTCAACCCGGTGTTGAGGATTCTTGACCGAACGATAACCCGGCAACAAATGACACAGGCCCCCAGCTTCTCGGCCTCCCATGGCATTGGGTTGCCCAGTAAGAGAAAAAGGCCCGGCCCCCGGCTTGCCAATCTGACCGCTCATCAGGTGCAGGTTGATCAGCGATCGCACCTTAGCAGTCCCTTCACTGGACTGGTTCATACCCATCGACCAGAGGGAGAGGACTCGTTGAGCTTCTCCCCAGTAGCGAGCAGCAGTCTCCAAATCTTTAGAATGAATCCCACAGCGTTGGGCGACCACTTGGGGCGGATAAGCCTTGATCAGCTCCGCAAAGGCCGGAAAA
>JBGTDP010000163.1:0-17449 GCA_041748255.1 Thermosynechococcaceae cyanobacterium
TCTGCTAAGCCCATCCCATAGGCGGACAAAACCCCGGCGTAGGGATGCAGAAAAATTTGTTGAATCCCTAAGGAATCGGCAATCAAGCAGGCGTGTTGGCCTCCGGCCCCCCCAAAGCAGCAGAGGGTGTATTCCGAAATATCGTAGCCCCGTTGCAAAGAGATTTTTTTGATCGCATTGGCCATTTTCTCAACCGCGATCGCCAGAAAACCCTGAGCTACCTGTTCCGGCGCCTGGGATAGTTGGGACTGCTGATGAATGGTTTGGGCAAGGTCTTTAAACTTCTGCTTAACGACCTCAACATCCAAGGCTAAATTCCCTTGTGGACCAAACACCTGGGGAAAGAATTCTGGCTGCAACTTACCAACCATCAGATTGCAATCTGTGACTGTCAACGGGCCTCCCTGGCGATAACAGGCTGGACCGGGATCTGCCCCGGCAGAGGCTGGCCCCACTCGATAGCGGGAACCATCAAACTGCAAGATTGACCCACCCCCCGCGGCCACGGTGTGAATGGCCATCATCGCGGCCCGCAGGCGTACCCCAGCGACCTCGGTTTCAAACACCCGCTCATACTCCCCCTGGAAGTGACAGACATCCGTGGAGGTGCCCCCCATGTCAAACCCAATAATTTTTTCAAACCCGGCCCGCTGACTGGTTTCAACGGCCCCCACAATTCCCCCTGCCGGACCGGAGAGAATACTGTCTTTACCCTGAAATCTGTGGGCATCGGTCAAGCCGCCATTGGACTGCATAAACATCAACCGAGTTTGGTCCAAGGCAGTGGCAACTCGCTGCACATAGCGGTGCAGAATCGGAGAAAGATAGGCATCGACAACGGTGGTATCTCCCCGGCTTATCAGTTTCATTAACGGGCTGACCTGGTGAGAGACAGAGATTTGAGTAAAGCCAACTTCTGCTGCCAGGGCAGCAATTTGGTCCTCGTGGTCGGGATAGCGGTAGCCATGCAAACAAGCGATCGCACAGGCCCGCAAACCGCGATCGTAGGCCGCCTGCAAATCTTGCCGCGTTGCCGCTAGATCTAAGGGCACTAGGACTTCGCCCTGGGCACTGTAGCGTTCCCTGACCTCAATTACCTGCTGGTACAACACCTCTGGCAGCAGAATCTGGCGAGCAAAGATGTCTGGTCGGTTTTGATAGCCAATCCGCAGGGCATCTCGAAACCCTTGGGTAATTACCAGCAGGGTTGGCTCTCCCTGGCGCTCTAGCAGGGCGTTGGTGGCCACCGTCGTTCCCATTTTGACCACTGCAATCTGCTCAGAAGGAATTTTATCGTGAGGACCCAGCCCCAAAACCTGGCGAATTCCCTGCAGCGGGGCATCAGCGTAGCGCTGGGGATTTTCTGAGAGCAGCTTATGAACAATTAGCTGGCCATCCGGTTGCCGGGCCACTACATCCGTAAAGGTACCACCGCGATCAATCCAGAATTGCCAACCAGGCTTACTCACGAAGTTTCAATCAAGCATCATCGATGATCCTAAACCTAGAGGCTTGCTACTGGGAAATCCCTGGCAAAGCATTTCTCAACATGTCCTTGTGTAGATAAACTTTTTGCTGATTCCCGATAGGTTAAGCTCAGACCTTATTGAGCTGAGACGGTTCCGATTGATATGCAACGCCGCGCCCTCCTTCTGATTAATCGTCAGTCCCGCCAGGGAGACCAAAATCATTCCCAACTGGTTGAGGAACTTAAAGACAAAGGATTTGATTTAGTTGAAGCCTCTCCAGATCCGCAGTCAATCTCTGAGACCATTTATCAGCACCGAGAAAAGGTGGATTTGGTGATCATTGGTGGGGGGGATGGGACCATGAACGCCGCCGCTGCCGGGCTGGTTGAGACACGGCTACCCTTGGGAATTATTCCCTTGGGCACAGCCAACGACCTGGCTCACACCCTGGGAATTGCCGAATCTATCCCGGAAGCCTGCGAGGTGATTGCCGCTGGGCACTTGCAATCAATTGACTTGGGCAGTGTGAACAATCAATACTTTTTTAATGTTGCCAGCCTTGGACTGAGTACAAAAATCACCCAGCAACTCTCCAGCAACCTGAAGCGGCGCTGGGGTGTGTTTGCTTATCCGGTTACTGCCCTGAAGGTGCTCTGGAAAACCCGACCGTTCCGGGCCGAAATTCGTTGGAATGGTCAAATGGTTCAGGTGAAAACGGTGCAAATTGCCATCGGTAATGGCCGATTTTATGGAGGCGGACTGGCGATCGCTGAGGATGCAACGATTAACGATCGTTGTTTGAATCTATATAGCCTAGAGCTAAAACACTGGTGGCAAATTTTGTTGCTGTTGCCGGCCATTAGTCGAGGCCGACAAGCTCAGTGGCCGGGGGTTCGTTCCCTGCGGGCTGAAGAGGTGGAAGTCATCACCCGCCGTTCTGACTCAATCAATACCGACGGAGAGTTGACCACGGCCACCCCCGCCCGGTTTCAAGTGGTTCCTGGGGCTATTTCTGTGTTTGTGCCTGCTGATCAGCAATCCCCTGGTCTTTCTCCAGCAAAAGCTCAAGCGAAGTGAGCAGCAGCAGTCTGAGCTTGGGCCTCTGCCACTTGCTTTAAGCGCTGGAGCTGCTGTTGCATATCTCGTTGGGTCCAGGGGGCAGCAAAGGTATTAAAGCCAAATTGTATCAAGGGATTTTTGATCTCAAACTCAAACCGATTCAACAGCCGGGTGCCGCCATCTTCAGCCTGGCACTCCCAGCGATCGCTGCCGGTAAAAAACCCCTTAAACCCCCAGATGACTAAGCCAAATCGGCGCTTAGTGACGGTACTTTCTAAGCTTGGCTGCAAAACCGGAATTTGGATCACAAACCGGCTGCGACTCCCCACATCGCTACTCCACTCACCAATCGGCTCACACCGCAGCAGCGGATTTAACCAGCGGTGCATCAAGGTCTGATCCGTCAGGCATTGATCTACTACCGCGATCGGGGCAGCAATATAAATCGACTGTTTAAACTGACGCTTGGACATGAACCTGCTATAGAGAATCTCTCGACTACCGTACCATTGATCGTAACCACACCCTGCTTGATCTAGACTTCCCCAGGAGGACCATGAAACTAACCCAGGCCCTGAAGGAATGGGCAATTGCGACCCAGGCCCTAACCCAGGGCAAGACAATTCTACTGCTGCGCAAGGGAGGCATTCGCGAACACAGGGGCCGGTTTGAAGTTAGAAATAATCCCGTGCTGCTCTACCCCACCTATGAGCATCAAAAACCTAACTTACTCAAACCCGCCTTTGCCCAGGTAGACACTGTTCCCCCAGGCTGGCATCCTGAAACTGTAGCGATCGAGGCTTGGGCCGAGATCACCCACGTTTTTCAGGTAACTGAAGCATCAGTGCTTGCAGCCTTACAGCCCTTGCATATCTGGAATGCTGAGTTTGCCATAGAGCGATTTGGCTGGAAACCGAATCAGCCTTTATTTGTGCTGTTGCTGCGCACCTTTCAGATTCCCCAAACAAGCCTGCCTTATCGCTCAGAATACGGGGGTTGCAAGTCTTGGATTGAGCTAGCTGAAGCAATCCAGGTTGATCGCTCTAGCCCTGCTCTCACCGATCAGCAATATGCCCAACAGGTCGCTCAGGTGCAAGCGATCATTGCTCAAGAAGCAGTAAAAACTGGGATTCCAACGGCTTAATCTAGCGATCCACCGAACCCATAATCACATCAATACTGCCGAGAATAGTGACAATATCCGCCACCTTCATCCCCCGCAGCAACTGGGGCAACACCTGCAGGTTGTTAAAATCTGGGGGACGAATCTTCCAGCGCCAAGGGAAGACATTGTCATTGCCAATCAGGTAAATCCCTAGCTCCCCTTTGCCGGTTTCAACTCTGGAGTAAAGTTCTCCCTCCGGGATCTTAAAGGTGGGCGCTGACTTTTTGCCCAGGAACTGGTATTCAAAGTCATTCCACTTAGATTTGCGCCCTTCCATCATCCGCTGGGCTTCTAGGTTCTCGTAGGGTCCCCCCGGAAGTCCTTTGAGAGCTTGGCGAAGGATCTTGACGGACTCGCGCATTTCTCTGATTCGCACCAGGTAGCGAGCTAAGCAGTCGCCAGCACTTTCCCACTGCACGTCCCAGTCAAAGTCGTCGTAGCACTCGTAGTGGTCAACCCGGCGCAGATCCCACTTGACCCCGGAGCCTCGTAGCATCGGTCCAGATAGGCCCCAGTTAATGGCTTCATCGCGGGTAATGGTGCCAACCCCTTCGACGCGGCGACGGAAAATCGGGTTGTTGGTGATCAGGCGCTCGTATTCATTAACTTTGGGGAGGAAATAATCGCAGAAATCTCCGCACTTCGTTACCCAGCCGTAGGTGAGATCAGCGGCAACGCCACCGACACGGAAGTAGTTGTTGTTGATAAACCGCATCCCACTGACGGCTTCAAATAAGTCATAGATATATTCCCGTTCTCGGAAAATGTAAAAGAAGGGGGTTTGAGCCCCAACATCTGCCAAAAAGGGACCAAACCACAGCAAGTGATTGGCAATCCGGTTCAGCTCCAACATGATCACCCGGATGTAGCTGGCCCGCTTGGGGACTTCAATATCAGCCAGCTTCTCTGGGGCATTCACGGTCACCGCTTCGTTAAACATCCCGGCTGCGTAGTCCCAGCGACTGACGTAGGGGATAAACATAATATTGGAGCGGTTCTCGGCAATCTTTTCCATTCCCCGGTGCAGATAGCCGATTACCGGTTCACAGTCGATCACATCCTCCCCATCGAGGGTGACCATCAGTCGCAACACGCCATGCATGGAGGGGTGATGCGGTCCCATGTTCAGCAACATGGGTTCGGTTCTGGTTTCAATGGTGGGCATTGAGATCGGTGTCTTCCCTGATGAGAGTAATTGAATCCTGATGAATATCTATCATCCTACCGATGAGGGGGCATCCTTGCCAGTGATTGGGTTAAATAAACCTAGCCCGACTGGATTTAGGTTAAGTCCTGAGGCGACAATATTGATCTTATAGGGTCGGCCTATTGTTTTTGGTGAAATCAACTATAATTCAGATATACCCTTCGAAGTTCAGCAACTGTGTTTACAACTGCTCTACTGCCACAAACTGCTCCGACTTCTGCGGACCTGCCGAAAGACCTATTTGCGGCAATTCAGGACTTAAAGCAGGAGTTAAATGCTGTCGTCCTGGCTCACTATTACCAGGAGCCTGAGATTCAGGATGTTGCTGACTTTATTGGTGATTCTCTGGGGCTGTCTCGTAAAGCCGCAAACACTGATGCAGAGGTGATTGTGTTTGCAGGGGTTCACTTCATGGCGGAGACAGCCAAAATTTTAAACCCGGATAAGCTAGTCCTGTTGCCAGATTTGGAGGCGGGCTGTTCCCTGGCAGATAGCTGCCCTCCGGTGGCGTTTGCGGCCTTTAAGGCGGCTCATCCCAACCATGTGGTTGTTTCCTACATCAACTGCTCGGCTGAAATTAAAGCAATGAGCGATATTATCTGCACCAGCTCTAACGCCGTTGAGATTGTCCGTCAAATCCCGGCAGATCAGCCAATTATTTTTGCCCCCGATCGCAATCTAGGCCGCTACGTGAGCCAGCAGACAGGTCGGGATTTGCTTCTCTGGCAGGGAAGTTGCGTGGTCCATGAGACCTTCTCTGAGAAGAAAATTATTCAGCTCCAGGTTCAGCATCCAGAAGCAGAGGTAATTGCCCATCCTGAGTGTGAGCCTGGGGTGCTTCGTCAGGCTAGCTACATTGGCTCCACGACTGCCCTGCTGAAATATTCCCAGCAAAGTCCCAACCAAACTTTTATTGTGGCGACTGAACCGGGGATTATTCACCAAATGCAAAAGCAAGCGCCGCAAAAAACCTACATTCCGGCGCCGCCGATGAATAGCTGTGCCTGCAATGAATGTCCCTATATGCGCTTAAATACCTTGGAAAAGTTATATCTAGCAATGAAGCGGCGCCAACCAGAAATTAGTCTCCCAGAAGAGATCCGCGTTGCAGCTCTGCAACCGATTCAGCGGATGCTGGCAATTAGCTAGGATGAGCGATCGCTACGGTAGCCACTGGGGATCAAAGCCTGATAAAGGAATAGCTTGGGGCTGTTTGGCCTCAGTATTGTCAGAGGATAACAGGGGCAACAGCCACAGACGGCTGGTTAAAATAGTCTCCCCCTGCTCGGTTAAGACAGGGCTAGTTGCAGGCTGACTAGTGCTAACCACCTGATCAAACAGGATGCCGGAACCATCGGCAGCCACACTCAGTTGCAGATCTCGCGGGCCGGGTAACTCCAGTAAGGGGGTTAGCTTAGCCGTTTTAAGCTCAATCTTGGCCAGATAGGGTAGCTCATTGTACTCTTGCTTTTGACTAGGGAGCACCTTGGTCAGCAAGCAGTACAGAGTTTTTTGCTGGGGATCAAACTGGGCATCAAGAATTGACCCGGTTGTTTTAAACAATTGCTTCTGCACCCCTTGATTGGTGACCCAAAACAGCGATCGGGTATAGTCAGGATTGTATTTGACCATCGCCGCCGCCCCACCGTCGCGGGTAAAACTCAGGACCTTCCCATACTGGGGCAAAAAGTCTAGGGCCTGGGAGGCTTGGCTGGGGTTCAGGGGCAAGACCGACAAGCCCTGTCCTTGGGCAATTACTAAAGACTGGCTGTCAGGGGTGATTAAAAAGCTGCCCCCCGACTGATCTTCAAGGGCTTTAGGGGAGGCGTTAGATTTCATGATCCACAACAGCGTCGATTGCTGGGGATCTTTTCGGCTGGCCCGCTGCAGGACAATGGTTTGACCATCGGCAGCCAGATCAAAGGCCAGAAGCTGGTGGTTGCGGTTATCTAAGATCCGCTTAACTCGACCGGCAGGCTTGCCAGAGACCGAGGATTGCCCTGGAGCGTTGAGCTCAATCCCCGTGGTGACGGTGTAGAGCTGGGGGTACATCCCTCCCTCGGCCTGGGCTTTGCGATCGGTAGCAGAAAACAAAATCCGATCGCGGTTGGGATAGGGCTTAAACTCAGCCACCACCAGATCTTTGGGGGTCAACACCCGTTTCTGCTGGCGGGTGAAGTTATAAAGGATTAGCCGCCCGGCTTCCTGCCCGCTGGTGCCCAAATAGACGAAGGCGCGATCGCGGCTGCGAAAGTGACCCCAAAAAGGTTGCATTAGTTTGGGATCAGCCGCTTCCCCTGGAAGGTTGTCCTGGGCCTGAGCTAGGTGGAGCTGATAGCTGTTTCCATAGGGAGCAGGACTGGAGAGGGTGTATGCCAATCGGCGTCCGGCCCAGCTAAATTTGCCCGGCAAGGAGGGACGAATTTCCAGGTTGTCAGTAACGCTGTCCCAGTCCATGGGCCGGTTGAAGTTGAGGGACAAGGTCGTATCTGCCGCCCCAATCTGCTGGTTTTGCCAGTTAAAGTCCCGCACTCGGGGCAGGGTTTGATCCCCCCCCAGAGCAGGAGCCCGGTCAGCATCCCCAATCCCAGGATTAGAGCAATCGCCACCCGATCCAGCGGTTGGGGAAGCCACTTATTCACAAAAGGGAAAGGGGTTTGCATAGAACGATTCGCAAATAATTAGTAAGCGTAGGGATTTTTGGGGGCGGGGATTGGTTGCAAAGCCTTAGCTTGAATCACAAGTTGCCGCTTGTCATTTAGCGTTTCAGTAATCATTCGGCCATCAACCTCAAACCAGGTATCAGGGGGATAGGCTGTGCGGCTCTGAGCCAGTTTTATGGGTAGACCCACGGGATAGGCATCTAGGGCACAGTGAATAATCGTAAATCGAGTAATGGTTAAATAATTGTCCGGTAGCTGCGGCGAGTGAACCGCAAATCCCTGCACCTTAGCCTTTTGGCCGGTATAAGTGTCCGGCTCTGGATAGACATTTAGGGTTCGCACCCAATCAATCAGCGATCGCGTTTCCGGACGTGTGGAGGGTCGAAATGCCTGGGGTTGCACCCGTGTCAGGGTGAGGGGGTCAGAAATCCCTTGCTGCATGGCTGCTTGGCCCATCAAGGGCCGCGGTGCCACCAGCAGACCCAGACAGGCAGTTGCCAAAAAGATCCCGCTCATCCACCCTGGCGGAAAAAGAGTCAAGTGACGCACAGGCGGGGGACGGCGCTCTCGCAGGAGTTTCCAGGCTTCTAGCCCCCCAATCAGCAGCAAGATTACCCCGGCCAAAAAATTTAGACCAAAAAATCGCGGGTGGAGGAGTAGCGTAAGTTTCCCCGTTAGCCAGTAATTGAGCAACAAGATCCCCCAGGCCAGAATTGCCAAGACATCCAACCAGTCTAAAACCAGGGGATTTTTATACCATTGCCGCTTCTGTAGGGTCATCCTTCACCTAGCTGATCCGCAGATTTACAAATAACGTCAACAAAAAAGTCAGTTGAGCCACCAAGAAAAACAAATAAATCACCGCCCGACCCCGAAAAATTGTTAACAATAACCCAATGGACTTGAGATCAACCATGGGGCCGAACACCAGAAAAGCCAGCAGCGAACCCGTGGTAAAGCTGGAGGCAAAGGAGAGGGCAAAAAAGGCATCCACCGTCGAGCAGATAGAAATCAGCCCCGCCACCGCCATTGTGGCGACAACGGAGGTCACCGGACCTTGGCCCAGATTAAGCACAAGTTCCTTGGGAACCGCCACTTGCACCGTCGCTGCCAAGAGACTGCCCAGAACCAAGATTCCTCCAAGCTCCCGCAGCTCCTGGAGGCTATTTTCTAGGAACAGCCGCAACTGAGCCTGAAACGATTTCTTTTGGGGGGAACGAGCAACCAGGGTTGCCTGAAGTTCAGCGGTATCCAGGCGCAGGGGCTGACCCGGTTGGTCGAGCAAATACGTTCCCGATCGCAGCAGACTGGGGACTTGTGCCTCTGCAGCTGATGCCTGAGGCTTGGGGATGGCAGCAGAGACTGCGGGTTGCAGCAGCGGCCCCAGATCAGCTTGGGCACTAAAGACCCAACCCAAAACCGTAGCAATCACCAGGGAAAACACCACCCGCAAAACTACAATTTCAGGTTGGTCTTGAAAGGCAATCCAGGTGGTCCAGATCACAATTGGGTTAATCGTTGGGGCTGCTAATAAGAAGCCAATAGCCACGGGGGGAGCAACGCCCTGCATCAGCAGCCGTCGAGCCACTGGCACGTTGCCGCACTCACACACCGGGAACAAAAAGCCCAGGGCGCTTCCGGCTAAGGCCCCCAACAGTGGGTGCTTGGGCAAAATAGCAATCAGTTTGCGCTCATCCACAAACAACAGCAGCACCCCGGAGAGCAGCACCCCCAATAGCAAAAATGGCATTGCTTCGACAAGCAAGCTCAAGAAAAGCGTAAAACCACTGCTGAGGCGATCCACAGAGAAAAAGTTAATTGAGGAGTGAATAGATATGCTTAGGGGAAACCATAGCAAAAAAATTGTCCGCTCGGTGTCCCACCCCCCAACCGGAAAATCATCCCCAGTCAAAAAACGATAAATTAAAATTTTCGGGAGCCAAACCTCAATGACTGAAGCTACTCAAGTTCCCGTAAGTGTCTTGGGCCGCTCGGCAGTGAAGATCCATTACCAGGTGGCAATGCCGCAGCCTGAGTCCCACTTGTTTGAAGTGACCCTGAACCTGCAAGTCTGGGACGCTGATCTTCTGGATTTAAAATTTCCGGTTTGGACCCCCGGCTCCTACCTGGTGCGGGAGTATGCCAAGCATCTGCAGGATTTCTCTGCCCAGTCTGAAGCTGGGGAGCCCTTGCCCTGGGAAAAGCAGAGTAAGCACCATTGGCAGGTTAAAACCTTAGGGATTCAAGCCCTAAGCGTGACTTACCGAATCTATGGGAATGAACTCACCGTCCGCACCAATCACCTGGATCGGACCCATGGCTATTTCAACCCGGCAGCGATGTGTTTTTATCTGCCAGGCCATGAGCAATCGCCGTTGCTGATTTCCGTAGTTCCTCCCCATGACCAATGGCAGGTCACTACCCCTTTGCCCTCCGTGGCCGGTGAAACAAATACTTTCTCTGCGGCAGATTTTGACACCTTGGTCGATAGCCCCTTTGAGACAGGCACTCATGCTCTCTACGAATTTGAGGTTTTGGGTAAACCCCATCAATGGGCGATCTGGGGCCAAGGGAACGCCGATCCTGACCAAATCATTCAAGATACTGAGAAAATTATTCGCACAGAAGCAGAGCTGTTTGGTGGGTTGCCCTACGATCGCTATTTATTTCTGCTGCATTTATCGTCTCAAGGCTACGGCGGTCTAGAGCACAAGCAGGCTTGCTCGCTGAACTATCCCCGGTTTGGATTTCGGGACCCAGAGAAATATAATCGCTTTCTAAATTTGGTTGCCCATGAATTCTTTCATCTTTGGAATATCAAACGTATTCGTCCCCAGGCCCTGGAAACCTTTGATTACGCAAGGGAGAACTATACCCCTTCCCTGTGGTTTAGTGAGGGAACCACCAGTTTCTATGATCAGGTAATCCCCCTGCGGGCAGGACTTTATGACGTTAAGCACTACCTGAAGTTGGTCTCAGAGGCGATAACTCGTCTGCAAACGACTCCTGGTCGCCGGGTGCAATCCTTGAGTGAATCCAGCTTTGATGCCTGGATCAAGCTCTATCGTCCGGATGCCAACAGTGGCAATGCTCAAATCTCTTACTATCTCAAGGGGGAAATGGTTTCCTTTTTGCTGGATCTCTTGATTCGCCACCAACACCAAAACCAGCGATCGCTTGATGATGTCATGCGTCAGATCTGGCAGCAGTTTGGCCGCTCAGAAACTGGGTTTACCCCGGAGCAACTTCAAGGCGTGATTGAAACAGTTGCAGGTGTGGACCTGGATGATTTCTTTGAGCAATACATCCAGGGCACTGCAGAACTGCCTTTCAACGAGTATTTAGCCCCCTTTGGCCTCCAGTTGGTGGCCACGGTTAAAGCCACAGATGTTCCCCATCTGGGATTCACCACCAAGTCAGAACCAGGATCAACCTTAATTAAATTTGTTGCAGCCAACTCTGCGGCCCAGCAGGCGGGTTTAGATCCGGGGGATCAGCTACTGGCCTTGAATGGCTTTCGGGTCAGTGCTGAGCAACTGCCGGAGCGTTTGAAGGACTATCAGCCCGGTGACACCGTTCAACTAACGGTTTTTCATCAAGATCAATTACAAACCCACACCCTGAAGCTGGCTGAGCCCCCCCCAGATTGCTATAGCCTGCAATCGGTTGAAACCCCCTCCACTAATCAGCAGGAGCTATTCGGGAATTGGTTAGGAGTGTCTTTAGAGAGCCTGAAAGATTAACCCCTCAAGGCTCTGGGTTGCTGGTAGTAGCTGTGGTAAAGCTGCTTCTCGCTGCGGCTAAACTCTTTAACTCCATTGACCACAAGTCCTAGCACCGGGGCCTGGGGAACCTCTAGCGTTTCGATCGCTTGCTCTAGAACCCCCCGCTCAATCTTCCCTAACCTGGTCACCATAATTAAACCATCGGTTTGGGGTGCCAATAGACTGGCATCTGCCAGACCCAGGGGCGGGGCATCATAAATGATTAAGTTAAACGCTTTGGGCAGGACAGCGACCAGATGGGCCATCTTTTGCGAGGAAAGCAAACTGGTTGGATCTGGCGGAATTGCTCCGGTGGTCAATACATACAGGTTGGGATCAAAGGGCGCCGACTTAATTGCCGCCTTGAGGGATAGATCATGATCCACCACTTCACTAAGCCCCTGGGCATTGGCAACCCCAACTAGCTTATGGACTTGCGGTCGGCGCAGGTCAGCATCAACCAGCAGCACCCGTTGTCCCATCGCCGCAGCGGCTTGGGCGAGATTCATGGCTACGGTAGACTTGCCCTCTCCCGGAACGGCTGAACTAATCACCACCGATCGCACTGGGTTATCAAAGCGTAGGAAGCGAATATTTTTAAAGAGGGAGCGAAAGGCATCGCTAAACGGGGTGGCAACATAGTCCTGAGCCCCTCCAGCATTATTCAAGGCCAGACTCTGGGATTGGGAGGCCAGGTCGATCATCTTTGCTGCTGGAGCCAGCTGTTTAAGCTGTTTTTGAAAGGGGATCGTGCCCAAGATCGGCAGTCGCGTCACCACCTTAATATCTCGGGAGGTGTAGAGAACAGTGTTGAGTCGCTCCAGCAGCAAGGCAATGCCAACCCCTAGGAGCAACCCCAGCAAGGCTCCCAGGGCAAGATTCCGTTCCAGACTCGGCAGGGTGGCATCTGGCTCAGAAGGGGGCAAAATCAGCTCCCAGGGCATTTTCTGCTTCTGAGTGGCCGTCTCAAACTGCAGGGTTTCCCGCTTATCTAAGAGTTGATTGAGTTGATTGGTTGCCGTTGCCAGTTGCCGCTGCAACTCCCCATCCCGACGGGCAACGACTGGAAACTGCTTGGCCTGCTGCACCAGTTGGGCTTCAGTTTGGCTCAGGGCTTGCAGTTGGGTTTGGAAAACCGGGATTTGATTGGCTGCCTCGACAAGCTGCTCGGTCAGGCCCAAGCGCACCGAGTTTTGGTAGGCAGACACGCCGGAAGCAGCAGTGCTAGCGAGCTTTTTGCCTACCGCTCTTTGGGCTTCTTGTTGAATCAGGGGAAGTAATTTTTGCCGCTGATCCCGTAGGTATAGAATCCTGGGATGCTCATCGGTATACTGGGCAGACTCAAGGGCCAGTTGGCTTTCAACTTCCCGCAGCCGCTCTAGTAATTTCTGGTAATCGGGGGCTTGGCTGAGCACTGAACCGGCGATCGCTTCTTCTGGTTTTAAGTTTGTCTGTCTTTGCAAGCCTGTATAGCGGGTTTGAGCTTCATTTAACTGCAGTTGAGTCTGCTGCCGCTGTTTTTGGATCGCGGCAATCTGATCGGTGAGCTGCTTGCCCTGAGCGTCAGGGTCAATCAAACCGTACTGCTGGCGAAAGGTTTGTAATTGTTTTTCTAGGGCAGCCACGCGAGCCTGCAGGGGTGGAATTTGCTGGTTGACAAACTCAAGTCCCTGACGGGCAGTGCTTTGACGTTGCTGGCTACCGTACTGGAGATAAACCGGGATCAGGGCATTGAGCACCTGTTTAACTTTTTGGGGGGCGGGGTCCTGGTAGCGAACTTCTAAAATCTTGCCTTCGCCAGCATCCTGGGGAAGACCAATTTTTAAGTCTTGCCTCAAGGAGTCGTAGGTAAGATTTGGATACTCAGCCTGGAGTTTATTAACCACCGGGTCAATCAATTTAGGGCTTAAAAGCACCTTGCTCTGAGCTTGGTAGTCCACCCTGGGAGAAACGGTTGCTGGAGCATTCTCTTGAGCATTGGCAGCCGGATCTTGAGCCTCAGTCGCCAGGGGGGCAATTAATAGTTGGAACTTACTGTTATAGGTGGGCGTGCGGGAGACTGTTAATAGGTAAGCTACGGAAGTGGCTGCAGCCGTCACCCCTAGAATAATTAATGCTCGCCGTCGCAGCGCTGCCAAGAATTGACCCGGTTCAGGTTTGGCTCTCTCCTTGAGGTCCGGTCCCCGGTCTATGGGTATCGTCGGTAGGATCTGATCCTGGCTAAGGCCGGTTTGAGTCCTTCGAGACAGGGGGCTAGGATTTGGTTCAGTTTCCATTTTTACCCTCTTAGAGAGCTGCTGAGTGAATGACTGTAAGTCCTGATCGCAGGCGTGAGGGACGGCACTCGGATAAGCAAGCGATTCTTAGTGCAACAATGCCCAAGCTTGCCCCTACCTGTATTAATTAAAGTGTTCCCCACCCAGAAAAATTACTCACACATATTTTCTTATAATAGTCGCTGCCCAAGGCTTCGGCGAAGGGGTCCAAACCCTTGGCAAAGTTAGCCGTTAAGTCAGCAGCATCCTCACCCCGCTTTGTCCTGGACGAAAATGATTGCCAAAAGAGTTCCAAATCTGTAAATCCGGGCAAATCATTCGGCTTTGACGGCTAAACCAACTCAAGAAAACTACTCCTAATTCCCTACTGGTAGCAAAATGATCTCCCTGGCTCTGACCTCGAATGGTATGTATAGAGCAAGGAGACGCCCAATGACTCAGCCGATTACCCGACCTTTCTGGACCTTCACTCAAGGCGATCAACCCCTTGTTGCCGTTGCCCTCCATGATGGGCATGATCTGCGGCCAGAAGTTGCCAACCTGCTGGCAATGGATCGGCATCAGCGCAAGCGAGAAGAAGACCCCTTTACGGCTATTTGGACTCATATTGCCGATACCCGGCTGGTTGTGCAGCGATCGCGGTTTGAGGTTGACCTGAATCGACCTAGGGAAAATGCGATTTATCTGCAGCCTCAGGATGCCTGGGGACTTGATCTTTGGCGATCGCCGCCTTCAGCACAATTGGTCGCCCGATCGCTGGCTGCCTATGATGCCTTCTATGGCAAGATTGAGCCTGTCTTTGCCGACTTGGAGCGGCGGTTTGGTTGCTTTGTCGTCTACGACCTGCATACCTACAACCACTTGCGCGGCGGTTTTGATGCTCCCCCGGCAGATCAGCAGCACAACCCGGAGATTAACCTGGGTACAGGCTCTTTAAGCTGCGACTGGGACCCCTTAGTCGAAAGATTTATCACCGATCTACGGGCCTTTAACTTTCTGGGTCGGCAACTGGATGTACGGGAGAATGTCCAGTTTCGGGGCGGACATTTTTCGCGCTGGGTGCATCAACAGTTCCCCAACTCCGCCTGTGTCTTAGCGATCGAGGTGAAGAAATTTTTTATGGATGAGTGGTCCCATAAACCCGATCGCATCCAGGTGAATGCCATTCGTGAGGCCCTGCACTCAACCGTGCCTGGGGTGCTTGAGTGTTTGAGGCAATGCTAAGGTTAGAAGTTCTTACATTTCTGAAATAAGCAGGATCGCTGCATTTTGCGATCGCCACCATCGGTCAATCTTGCTTAGGAATAGTTGTACAGGTTCTGCCAAAAATGAACCGTAGCTCCCTCAAAAATCCGGTTCTGCTAATTCATGGTCTCCACGATACAATCAGGATTTTCCAGACTCTATCCCCTTACCTGACTCAACGGGGATGGTCTACCTTCAGTTTTAATCTCAAACCCAATGATGGCAGCGCCCCGCTTGAAGAACTGGCTGAGCAAGTCAAGGCGTATGTTGAAAAAACTTTTTTGGGGCCGGAACGCCTGGATGTTGTGGGCCTAAGCATGGGTGGCCTGGTCAGCCGCTACTATATTCAGCGATTGGGGGGATCATCGCGGGTGCAGCGACTTGTCACCCTCGGCACGCCCCACCACGGCACCTGGATGGCTTACTTGTCCGAACATTTCGGCTGTCAGCAAATGCGGCCTCAAAGTGCTTTTTTGCAACAGTTGAACCAGGATGCCGAACTGCTAGGGCAGCTTCAGTTCACCTCCATCTGGACGCCATTTGATTTAATGATTATTCCAGCAACCAGTTCTAAAATGCCCGTTGGTCAAGCGTCAGTCGTGGGGGTTCTGGGTCATAACTGGCTGGTTAAAGCACCCTTGGGACTCAAAGCGATCGCCCAGGCCCTGGCAGCAGAATCCTGATATTCACTGTGGACTTGAATCCGGTGAGGCAACAACTCCTTCACCTTAAGCGAATCTACCAGGGCAGCACTTCGCCATTGCTATGCCAGAAGCTGCCAGAGGTATCGAGGGTAAGTTGATCAATTCGATCTAGCAGTCCTTGGACAGCCACTTCTGGAGTGATCCCGTTGGCGGTAAAGTTAGTCATCCGGGTTTGAACCAGTCCGGGATGGAGAATCGCGATCGCAATTCCCTCGGGTTTCAGATCATGGGCCAAAGATTTGCCGGCCATGGAGAGGGCCACTTTAGACATCCGATAGCCGTAGGAATCTCCAGAGGTGTTGTCTGCGATCGATCCCATGCGAGAGGTCATCAGCACGATTTTGGACCCTGATTTCAGAAGAGGTAACAGGGCCTGGGTTAGACTCAATGGTCCCAGGGCATTAACTTCAAACTGTTCCCGGATACTCTCAAAGTCGAGGGCTCCTAGGGTCACGCGCTTGATGATTCCAGCATTGTTAATCAACACATCAATGTCAGTTGTCAAGCGATCGCGCAAGTCCGCCACAGAAGCATCTGAGGTAATATCGATGCCCTCTTCAACCTGAACCCCCAAGTCTCTTAGCTCCTGGGAAGCAGACCGACAGACGGCAATTACCCTGTCTCCTCGCTCCTGAAGTTGACGGCAATATTCAAAACCAATGCCGCGATTTGCACCTGTCACCAAATAAACTGCCATAGGGCACCTGAGACTTAAGCTTGACAATTTTCTCACATGGCAACCGATCTTCCCAAGCTGGCTAAGTAGGTGAGATGATTTTCCAGTGAGAGCTTTCCCAAAAATCTTCTGGTCGCGAATTCCTTCTCCGAGCCGTTGCTTGAGATGAACCCGTAACAATAGCCAGATACAACAACCGGAGAAAGGCAGTTAAACGGTAAGCTTCGGGCCAGGGAAAGCTTGTGCTCATGGGCAATTGCTAAGCCTGTTGAAGTCTCTGCAACACATTCGCTAACAGCAAGTGTGACGGTTGCTGTTGGATGACCAAGCCGAGCTGTTCTATGATTTGGTAAAGCATCATGGCGATATTGATAGCAGTATCCGCTATTGCCCTACAATTTTTACCTTGGATGCTTTTTACATCACATCATGATTTTTACTATTCCAATCGCCGCCTGCACCACTTTGGCCTACGGCATTCTTGCCATTGTGGGCGGAGTTATTGGCTACAAGCAAGCAGGCAGTCAGGTTTCCCTTTTGTCGGGGCTTATCAGTGGGCTGCTTTTGCTTGTTGGCTCATACCTGTTATTTGCCGGTAACACAATTGGGCCGACCCTCTCGGCAATTGTCAGTATCCTGTTGATTGTCGTGTTCGCTATTCGCCTGACCAAAACGCGAAAGTTTATGCCTGCGGGCCTGATGATCATTTTGGGACTGATCAACATGGCGGCGCTATGGACGCCGCTTTCGGTGGTGTAGTCCGCTAGTATCAACAGTCTTAGAAACGGCAATGAATCAGATCTGTCCCATGATCTTTCCCTTCTCTAAACCTTTAACCTGAGCTTTTCGGGTCGTATGCCTTGCTCCCATGGCAACCGTCCACAAACTTTCCACAAATGCTAATGGTCAAAGCTAGATGAATCTCCCGGTTATTCCCCAAGCTCCATAGTAAAACCCTTAGGAGCTGAGGGTACTGTGGGGTCCTGGCAGCTTGAATTGGAAGCTATCCTGAATCCCAAATGACCTGGGTAGATTAGTCGTATGATCCCTGTTCCTCTCCATCTGTCTGATGCAGATATTATAAGGCTCTTGCAAAAGGGTAGTAGAGAATAGCAAGAGTAGAGAAGAAAGATCCTCCCTATGCCAGCTTATGAGCAAGTAAAACAACTCAACCCTAGCCAGTTTAGACGACTGTGCGGAGTACATCGAGCAACATTTGAG
>JBGTDP010000164.1:0-11517 GCA_041748255.1 Thermosynechococcaceae cyanobacterium
ATTTGTATTGAGAACATTCCCCCACAGCAGCAATCTAAGGAACTGGCTGAGTTTGTCCTGCAGGGTCAAGAAGCTGCTTTTAACCATTGGATTTGTCTGTTGGGTTTTAAGTATGGCTATCAAGTCATGAGCCATGAACACAGCGGGGTTATCACCCTGGGCAAAGTTCCGCCAGCCGCGACAGCGGAGGCTCAAGAAAAGTCTGGGTTGAGGTACAGTTGCTTTGAGCCGCAACCCATTTTGACAGAGCTCGACACCGTGAATGAGTGGCTATCAAAATACAGTAGTTAGAGGATTTCTCAAAAACATTGATAAGCTTGCTGAAAACTCTGGAAACCCGTTGTCAACTTTAGTGCCCTTCTGTTAAGAGGTATTCTAGTCAGTTTCCAGGGCTCTAAACAGGTCTACGATGATTTGGTAGCTGTTAATATTGCCACGACTGAAAAAAAGCTCAGCTGCTTTTTGGTAATCGGCAACGGCTCCGGGGTGATCGGCGAGTTTAGAGCGCAGCTTGCCTCGATTGCCATAGACCTCGGCAAAATCGGGGTTAATCCGCAGAGCCTGATTAAATTCTTGGATGGCTTTGAGGTAGCTGCCAAGTTGGGCCCAGGCATTTCCCCGATTTAAATAGGCTCCGGCAAAGTTAGGGTTAAGCTCAATGGCCCGAGTATAGTCTTTGATCGCCCCCCGCTGGCAGCCAAGCCCAGCGCAGATAAGTCCGCGATTGTTGTAGGCCTCAGCAAAATCAGGATCAATCCGCAGGGCCTGGGTATAGTCTTTAATCGCGCCTTGGTTGTCTTCTAGTGCTTCTCGGGTGAGGCCGCGATTGTAGTAGGCTTCAAAATACCCTGGGTTAAGATCTAGGGCCTGGGTATAGTCTGCGATCGCGCTTTGCTTGGCTTGACGGTATTGAGCAGCACTGGTTTGGGCATCACCCACTCTGGCATGGACAACCCCGCGATTGTAGTACCCTATAGCCGTGGGATTGACTTGGAGGAATTGGTCCCAATCGCTCAACGCTCCGGCTAGCTGGCCCAATCTAGAGCGAACCAATGCCCGGTTATAGAGATCCTGAATATTCATGGTGATTTTCTGGAATTGCGATGCCCCTAGGCGGTGGCACTGTTTAAATTTGACCTTCGGCTGCAAGGGGCCTAGATTCCGCTTCGGAGACCCAAACTGTTAATTTAATCTCCTCTGTGGATGCCCAGGAGGGCGAAACCGGTTATCTTAAGGCGTTGTTGAGAAACAATTTTTGAGAGAAAATTCTATAATCATCTAGACCCCTTTTGACTTAAACGTAGCAAATCCCTCTAGTAATCAGGTTTTCTATGCACAATCCTTCACTCAGAACAGAACCCCGCAGTCAAAAAGCCACAGTGGTGCCTTCGCGCGAGAGCGCTTCAATTTTAGATTGGTTAGAAAGTAGTGGTCGCCTCATTTCCCGAGACACGCAAGAACGGGAGGCTTCGTCAAGGGATGAGGAGGATGAGGAAATCAACGAACTGATGGGCAGCGACAATGCTACCTTTGATGAGGAAGAAGAGTCCGATCAAGAGTAGTTGCTAGATCTAAATCAATTTGCGCTTCTTGTCTTGTCAGCCCTGAGGACTAGGACAATGAAGTTTTGCTCGGGTGTGGTGGGTGCGAGATGATTTTTGAGAGTATTTGCTTGAAGTGGGGTGCGACCTGATGCTGTTTAGCAAAACCCCTGCTTCCTTAGCTGTCCCCTCTGGCAGAAGTTTATGGCTACTGCTGCTGCTGGGGCTCAGTGGGGCAGCCCTAGGGTTAGATTGGGTTGCCGATCGCCTGGCTAATCCCCTATCTTTGACCCTGCCGTTATGGGTAAGTGCCTTGGTCACAGCGGGGTTGGGGGCTTGGGCAATCCCGCTGTTGCAAACCCTTAAAGCCGGACAGGTAATCCGTGAAGATGGCCCCCAAGCCCACTTAAAAAAAGCCGGCACCCCAACAATGGGGGGAGTTTTTTTTATTCCAGTGGGGCTGGGAGTGGCGATCGCTGGGTCGGGACTGGTAGCCCCCTTTCCCACTGAAGTATTGGCAGCTTCAGCTCTAACCCTCGCATTTGGCTTTATTGGCTGGCTGGATGACTGGCAGGTACTGCGGGGACAGTCTAACCAAGGTATCTCAGCCCGGTTAAGATTGGGCTTAGAATTTGGCAGTGGGATTTTATTCTGTCTCTGGCTGGCTTGGCAGCAACCGGAGATTACTACCCTGGAATTTCCCTGGGGCTGGAGTGTCCCCTTGGGGGTGCTATTTTGGTTCCTGGCCGTGTTTGTTGTTGCCGCTGAGAGTAATGCCATCAACCTCACCGATGGGTTAGATGGTCTGGCTGCCGGCACCAGTGCGATCGCCCTGCTGGGTCTCGGGGCTTTGATTGCTCCAGACTGGCCGGGGTTGATGATTTTTTGCGCTTGCTTAAGTGGCAGTTGCCTGGGCTTTTTAGCCCATAATCACAATCCGGCTCGGGTGTTCATGGGAGATACTGGCTCTCTGGCCTTGGGAGGGGCGCTGGCAGCAGTGGGGCTAATCACTAATACCCTGTGGGCGCTGTTAATTATCAGTGGCATTTTTCTGATAGAAGCTTTATCCGTGATTGCCCAGGTCAGTTACTATAAGTCCACCAAAGGCCCGGATGGGATTGGTCGTCGGTTACTCAAGATGGCTCCCCTGCACCATCATTTAGAATTAACCGGCTGGGCCGAAACCCAAGTCGTGGCCGTTTTTTATGGAATTGGCACGCTGCTGGTGCTTTTAAGCCTACTCCTAAGCTCCCTTGGCTAGCAGCACAATGGATTGATCTCTAAAACATAAGGTACATCGAGAATTATGGCTTCTGAGGCAGATCGGGAAGCATTTATCCCCTACCGTCGTGCTGACCTGGTAGAGCTTTGCCTTGAAGATGGTCAGCTATCAGCAGAAGCCTCCCAAACCTTTCGGGATTTTTGCTTTTTGCTGGCTGCCTACTATCACTTTAAGTTTCAGTCTTACCTAGAAGGATTAAAAGATAACTATGCCCCGTTTAATCCTGATGCTGCTACCCGCACCAGGGGCGAACTGTCGCCTAATCAGCGGGCTAAAAAGGCAGACAACCTGGTGGAGGATTTTAAGACGATTCTAGAGCGAGCTAATTATCTGCCCATTCCTCTAGCTAATTTACAAAAAGCCCTAGAGGAAAGTTCGATCGTGAAGCTCAACACCAAGGTTGATTTTGCTGATTTTGATCAGATTGTCTGCCATTACCAAGGAAGTTTTCAGCAGACGATTCAGACTAGAAAATTTATACGCAAGGTGAGAAAAAAGATCAGTGTGTTTAAGCGAGTGGTCTTACTGATCAAGTTTAAAGGTAAAACTCATTTTGCCAACCAAGGGGAGGAGGTTGACGAGCTTAAATTTACCCCCGGCAAAACCTATCTCTACTTTTATAAAAATGTCCCCCGGCACGATCTAGAGCTACTGTTTCCCAATCTTAAGATCAGCATGACCTGGAAGGACCGGATTTTTTTGCTGGTGCCAGCGATCGGCAGTGCGATTCCAATCCTTCTCAAGGTTCTGCCCAAACTGCTGATTATCATAGGGGCAATTTTATTCTTCACCGTTGGTCGTCCTGGTCTAGATGCTGTAGGGGCCGAAGAAGATCAAGTGCGTAACATCATGCCAATTTTGGCCGCCACATCCTCACTGGTGCTTTTACTGGGGGGATTTGCCTACAAGCAGTACAGCAAATATAAAAGTAAGCAGATAAAATTTCACAAAAATGTCACAGACACATTGTTTTTCAAGAACCTGGCCAATAATGCCAGTGTTTTTCAGGCCCTTGTCGATGCGGCTGAAGAGGAAGAATGCAAAGAAATTATTCTGGTCTACTATCACCTGCTAACCACCAAATCAGCCCTGACATCGGCAGAATTAGATCGGCGGATTGAGGACTGGATGGACCGCAAATTTGATGCCAAGATCAACTTTGACATTAACGGTCCAATTAATAACTTAGAAGAAATTCGCGGCAAAGTGGCTAAGGATGACGAAGAACAAGCCCTCAAACCAGAAGTCTCTCTCCTGAGAAGGGATGCCAGCGGCAATTGTCATGTGCTTCCCCTGGATCATGCAAAAACGCTGATTGACTATATTTGGGACAATGTCTTTGAGTACACCTAAACTAAGTCCCTAAAACTGATCCTTTAGGCCCCGAATGCGGGCAAAAGTTTCCACAGCATCTTGACCCTGAACAGTTTCAAGATCAGGGTGGTCCCAGCGCAGAAAAGGATTGGTTTGCTTCTCTAAGCCAAGACTTGAGGGAACCGTTGCTTCACAGCGGCAGCGGGCTGCTTTGACTGCGGCAAATCGAGCCTGCAACGCAGGGTTTTGGCCATCAATCGTCAGGGCAAACTGCAAATTTTTCAGGGTATATTCGTGGGCACACCAAACCTGGGTGGTATCTGGCAAGCCGCGAATCTTGGTTAAAGAGGCCAGCATCTGGGCGGGGGTGCCTTCAAACAGCCGACCGCAGCCCCCCGCAAACAAGGTGTCGCCACAAAATAAATCTCCCGGTTGGTTCGGGGCGGTGGGGGGAAAGTAGTAGGCAATATGGGCGCGGGTATGGCCGGGGACAAAAAGCACCTTCCCTGGTCTGCCAGCAAAGGTGACGGAGTCTCCTTCGTGCAGAAATACCTGTTGCCCCGGAATTCTGCCGCGATCCTCTGCTCCTCCATAGACCACTGCCTCGGGGAATTTCTCTAATAATTTTGGGTTGCCGCCAACATGGTCCTGATGATGGTGGGTATTGAAAATGGCCACCAAGGGCGCTTGCAGGGTTTGCAGGTGCTTGAGCACAGGCTGGGCTTCTGCCGGGTCAACCACTGCTGCCAGATTCTGGTCAGGATCATGGAGCAAAAAAATATAGTTATCCGACAGGGCTGGCAGGCGATAAACTTGCATAGTCGCTGGGGTTTAAGCTCGATAGACTTTTTTGGGGGGTCTCTCTATTTTGTCAAAATAAATCCCATTCAAGCGGAAATGCCTTGAGGGGTGAGGCTGGCTGAAGTGCGATCGCGCCCCTGGGCTTTGGCTTGATAGAGGGCTTGGTCCGCCGCCGCAATCAAACCCTCGGGCGAAGATTGCGGGTTGGGAAGGGTGCTAGCAACCCCCAGACTCAGGGTGAGAAACTCGCTCACCGTCGAACGGAGGTGGGTAATTTTAAGTGCCTTAACGGCAGCGCGGATATTTGCTGCCACCTGCAGCCCTCCTTCAGAGTGGGTATTTGGTAAGATCACAGCAAATTCTTCTCCCCCATAGCGAGACACCAGATCCATGGGTCGCTGGACTGCCCTTTGGATCGCCTGGGCAACTCGCTTGAGGCAGTCATCTCCAGCTTGATGACCATAGGTATCATTGTAGGCTTTGAAAAAGTCAATATCAGCCAGAATCAGGGTTAGCGGTGTCCTATCCCGAGCCAAGCGCTGCCATTCCTGGCTCAGAGAATTGTCGAAGGAGCGACGGTTAGCCAACTGGGTCAAGCTATCCAGGGTGGCCAAGCGCTCTAGGGTTTGGTTGGCACTTTGCAACTGCTCGTAAAGCGTTGCCTGTTGAATGGCGATCGCCGTTTGATCTAAAAGCTGAGATAACAGGGCCAGTTCCGAGGGGTCCCAGGGACGGGGGGCAGAACATTGGTGAGCGCACAGTAGGCCCCAAAGTTTTTGGTTGACCCAGATCGGCATCACCAGATTTGCCCGGATTTGGAGCTGCGCGAATGCTTCTTGCTGATCAGGACTCAAGTCTGCTTGATGGATGTCGTTGATGACACAGATCAGGCCCTGCTGATACCGCTGCAGGGGGTCTTGATCAAAACCAGTCTTTCCCTGAAACCCCAGGGCGGAGGGAACTCCCACTGCTGTTGATTCGGCTACAAACTGACTGCAGGGCTCCAACTGATAAATCGCCACCCGTTCGACCTGCAGCAGGCTGCGAACTTCTGTCACCGTTGTCTGCAAAATCGGATCTAGCTTTAAGGATTGCCGGATCCGCAGGGCGATCGCGTCTAGCCAGTGAGCCTGAGCTACCTTGGCCTGCACTAGGGCTTTCTGCTGTTGCCGATGTTCTGTAAGATCTCGCACCAGCCAACTGAGACCAAGGGCTTTCCCCTGCCAGTCCCAGATCACAGCTACACTCAGCATAGCCTTAAAGGGGGATCCATTCTGGGGATAAAGGCAAAGTTCCCACTCCTGGGGCACTGCCTGGGGATACTTTTGAGACTGGCACAAAAGCCATTGTCGGCGCTCAAACTCAGCTTGCTCCGCCCTGGCAACAAAGGTGATTAAGGGTTTGCCCAGCAAGAATTGCCGTCTAGACTGCAGCAAAATTGCCGCCGCCCGATTTGCTTCTGTGATTTTTCCGGTCATATCCGTGACCAGGTAAGCCACCGGGGCCAGCTCAAACAATCCCTGGTAGTGTTGGCGTTCTAAATCAGCCTGCTGATGGGCAGTCACTAAGGCTTGATTTTGTTGACGTAACTCCTCTTCAGCTACCTGCAGGGCTTCAACCGCTAGCCGCAGCTCAGTAAACGCTGCTGCCAGTAGCCCTTCTTGCAGGGGTGGCAGATGCCCACGGTTGCTCTGTAAAAGGGTTAACCGCTGACTCGCAGCCTTGACTCGCTGGGAAAATTCCTCTACTTTCATGACTCCCCTCCCCTGTCAGGCAGTTAAGTTTAAGATCTGGTTAAACAATACGACCCAAAAACGGATTCTAGAAGATCTTTGTGAAGAAAAAGAGAAGCTCGGCCAAAAATGATCAAGAATCCCCTGGTCAGGGTGAAATCCCAGTAATATTAAAGCCTGTTTAATTTAACTTGTTTAATTTGACTGAGGTTCTATGACTGCTCCGTCCCCATCTTGTTCTCCTGAAGCCCTGGCTGAAGCAACTGCCGAAGGATTAAAACCAGAGGAATACGAAGAGATTGTTCGCCGTTTGGGACGGCCACCTAACCGAGCAGAGTTAGGCATGTTTGGGGTGATGTGGTCAGAGCACTGCTGCTATAAAAACTCCCGATCGCTGCTGAAGCAGTTTCCCACCCAAGGGGAGCGAATTTTGGTGGGGCCGGGGGAAAATGCTGGGGTGGTGGACCTCGGCCACGGGCTACAGTTGGCCTTTAAGATTGAGTCCCACAATCACCCCTCGGCAGTAGAGCCGTTTCAAGGCGCGGCCACCGGGGTTGGGGGAATTCTCCGGGATATTTTTACCATGGGGGCACGACCGATCGCGGTGTTAAATTCCCTTCGGTTGGGTGACTTAGCAGATGCCCGGACCCGGCGGTTATTTAGCGGCGTGGTCGCCGGGATCTCCCACTACGGGAATAGCGTTGGTGTGCCCACGGTGGGCGGAGAAGTCTATTTTGACCCGGCCTATGGTGGCAACCCCCTGGTGAATGTAATGGCCTTGGGGCTAATGGAGACGCCGACGATTGTTAAATCTGGGGCGGCTGGGATTGGCAACCCGGTTCTCTACGTTGGCTCTACTACCGGGCGCGATGGCATGGGGGGCGCCAGCTTTGCCAGTGCAGAACTCAGTGATCAATCGGAGGCTGACCGCCCGGCGGTGCAGGTGGGAGACCCATTTCTAGAAAAATCCTTAATTGAAGCCTGCTTAGAAGCCTTTAAAACTGGGGCGGTGGTAGCAGCTCAGGATATGGGAGCAGCCGGGATTACCTGTTCAACCGCGGAAATGGCGGCCAAAGGCAATGTCGGTATTGACCTGGATCTTGATTTAATTCCAGTCCGGGAACCGGGGATGGTGCCCTACGAGTTTCTGTTGTCAGAATCCCAGGAGCGGATGCTGTTTGTTGCCCACCAGGGCCGAGAGCAGGAACTGATAGACATTTTTCACCGCTGGGGGCTGCAGGCTGTGGTCGCCGGGGTAGTGATTGCTGAGCCAGTGGTGCGGATTCGGTTCCAAGGGGCGATCGCTGCTGAAATTCCGGCCACAGCCCTAGCAGATAATACCCCGATTTATCAGCGGCAACTCCTGGCAGCCCCCCCGGCCTATGTTCAGCAAGCCTGGGAATGGACCTGGGAGTCCCTCCCCCCCTCTACAACCACGGGAATTGAAGTCCAGAGTCAGGGGCAAACTTGGACCCAGATTCTCTTGAAACTTTTGGATGCGCCTTCGATTGCCTCTAAGGGCTGGGTATACCGCCAGTACGATCAGCAGGTGCAAAATAATACCGTCCTGCTACCCGGAGGAGCGGATGCAGCGGTGGTCCGGGTGCGGCCGACCGGACAGCTAGAGGGGCAGCGGGCTCCGCTACCGAATCTCGGGGTGGCAGCAACCGTCGATTGTAATGGTCGCTATGTCTATCTTGACCCGGCCGAAGGTGCCAAAGCAGCCGTCGCCGAAGCCGCCCGTAATTTAAGTTGTGTCGGGGCAGATCCCCTGGCCGTGACAGATAACCTTAATTTTGGCAGCCCGGAAACCCCGGTGGGCTACTGGCAACTGTCTCAGGCTTGCCAGGGTCTGGCCCAAGCTTGCCGAGAGATGCAAACCCCCGTTACCGGGGGGAATGTCTCGCTTTATAACGAGACCCTGGATGCAGCCGGTCGGCCCCAGCCGATTTACCCGACCCCGGTGGTCGGGATGGTCGGCTTAGTGCCGGATCTGGCGCGGGTTTGCCAGCAGGGGTGGCAGAGCGAAGGAGACTTAATCTACTTGCTGGGGTTGCCCCTGGAGGATTCTTGCTCAGGACTTAGCCTCGGGGGCTCGGAGTACCTGGCCACGATTCACAACACTGTCGCCGGCCGTCCTCCCCGGGTTGACTTTAATCTAGAGCGTGAAGTTCAAGCCCTGTGCCGGTTTGGTATTCGTCAAGGATGGATTCGTTCAGCCCATGACTGTGCAGAAGGGGGGCTGGCGATCGCCCTAGCCGAAAGCTGTATTAGCGGCCAACGAGGGGCAGAGATTCAGCTATCCCTGCCTGAGCCCCAGCGCTGGGATCAGATTTTGTTTGCCGAAGGCGGGGCCCGGATTCTGGTTTCGGTCTCCCCCGCCGATCAAGCTGCCTGGGAAACCTGTCTGGAGCAACATCCGGGAGTGGGCCAGCATTTGGGGCAGGTCGCTGCCCAAACCCTAAGGATTTTAAGCGATAATAACCTAGTCTTAATCAGCGCTACGATGAAGGAGATCACTAAGCATTGGCAGGAAGCCATCCCCCGTCGCCTTAACCAGTCCTCGGTTTAGCTTAATCCTTTATGCGCTTTCCTAGCAGACCTCTCATAGGTTAATTTTACTTATTCTTAAGCTGTCGATTTTAAGTTGATTTTCTAGCCCTGTCAGGAGCTAAATCCCCTATGTTTCCTAATGATCCAGTCCCTGCTGCTCAGCGTAATGATTCAGGACCAGAGGCACAGTCTGATCGGCCTGACAAACCAGAAGAAGCCTGCGGGGTCTTTGGGGTTTATGCCCCTGGAGAAGAGGCAGCTAAGCTTACCTACTTTGGGCTGTATGGTCTGCAGCATCGGGGGCAAGAATCAGCTGGAATTGCCACCTTTGCCGACAATCAGGTGTTTTTGCACAAAGAAATGGGATTGGTTTCCCAAGTTTTTGATGTCCAGACCTTAGATCACCTGCCTGGGGCCTTGGCTGTGGGACATAATCGCTATTCCACCACTGGTTCTAGCCGGGTTGCCAATGCCCAACCGGTTGTGGTTGAGACGCCTCTAGGCGCTTTGGCCCTGGCTCACAATGGCAACTTGGTCAATACCACCGCCCTGCGGGATGAACTTGTCGAGCAGAATTACCCCCTGGTGACAAGCACAGATTCAGAGGCAATTGCCTTTGCGATCGCCCAGGAAGTTGAATCTGGTAAAGACTGGCTAGCAGCAGCGATCGCTGCTGTTCAGCGCTGCCGAGGGGCTTTTAGCCTTGTGATTGGCACCCCAACGGGGATTATGGGGGTCCGCGACCCCAACGGCATCCGACCGTTGGTGATTGGCACCCTCAACCGGGAGGAAGCAGGCCCTCCTCGCTATGTTCTGGCCTCTGAAACCTGCGGCCTGGATATCATCGGGGCTGATTTTCTTCGGGATGTAGAACCAGGGGAGCTAGTCTGGATTACTGAGAACGGGTTGGCCTCGTTTCACTGGACGGCTCAGCCAGAGCGGAAACTTTGTATTTTTGAGATGATTTACTTTGCCCGTCCCGACAGCCAAATGCACGGAGAAAGCCTCTACAGCTATCGGCTGCGGCTGGGAGAGCGCTTAGCTGCCGAATCTCTAGTTGATGCCGATCTAGTGATTGCTGTACCTGATTCTGGGGTGCCTGCAGCGATCGGCTTTTCTCAAGCCTCTGGGATTCCCTATGCCGAAGGGCTAATTAAAAATCGCTATGTTGGCCGCACCTTCATTCAACCGACCCAAGCGATGCGCGAAGCAGGCATTCGGATGAAACTCAACCCCCTCAAAGATGTTCTGACGGGCAAGCGAATTTTGCTGGTGGATGACTCGATTGTCCGGGGGACCACAAGCTATAAAATCGTCAAAGCCCTGCGGGAGGCTGGAGCCACAGAGGTGCATATGCGAATTTCTTCCCCCCCTGTGACCCACCCCTGTTTCTATGGGATTGATACCGATAGCCAGGACCAGTTGATTGCAGCCACAAAATCCGTTGAGGAAATTGCTGCCCAAATTGGCGTTGACTCCCTTTATTTCCTTAGTTGGGAGGGCATGCTGCAAGTTACCCAAGAAGATCCCCAAACCTTTTGCTCAGCCTGCTTTACAGGGGATTACCCAATTCCAGTGCCGGAGCCGGTAAAGCGCTCTAAACTGATTTTAGAGAAAGCAGCCAAAGCTTGAAAAGGCTAGCTTAAGGGCTCCTATCTCAATGATCCCCTATCGGTTAAAAAATTCGGGGTTAAATCCATTTGAATTAACCACCTTCGGATTCAGTGGATGTAGGTCCCAAATAGCGAGTTAGATAGGGCGAGAAAACCTCGTAGATCAGTGTCAGGGGTTGCCCATCGTGCCAGAACAGGTAGTGACGGCCCCAAAAAGGACCAGGTTGTCCAAATCCCTGTTCCAAAGCCGCAGAATTACCCTGGCATAGTCCTCGAACATCCCGATAAAGCTCGGTCCTCAGTTTTGCCAAACTGGCCCAAATCGGCAGAGTACGGTTTTGCAAGTATCCATCGACATGACTGGCTTCCCACCAGGAAGTGGCGTAGGCTAGCCGTTGCCCGGAGGCCATCCTCAGCCATACTTGCCGTCGTAGTCGTGGGCCTGGAACGGCTTGAATGAGTGCAGGAGCCCCATCCAAGTCCAGCCCAATCAGGGACATATCAATAACATCGACTTCCGTGGGTTCCCCAGTTAAGAGCTGCAGATGTCGAGTGGGAGAGCCATCCCCCAACATCAAGATCTGCCAGGCCGGGGATAATTGGCTGTGGGGAAGTCCTTGCTGAACAATCTCAGGGGTTGCCTGCCAAAGAGGATGCAGGGGCGTCCAGGCTGGCGTTAG
>JBGTDP010000165.1:0-5169 GCA_041748255.1 Thermosynechococcaceae cyanobacterium
GGTAAGAAAAAGTGGAATCAACGCTTAGCCAAAGCGATCGCTACCCTTGAGCACTTGTTCAACTATAATTCCCTGCATATTGGCGGCGGCAATACGAAATACATCACCTTTGATCTGCCTGCGAATGCCACAGTCGTTCCCAATCTTGAGGGTTTGTTGGGAGGGATTGCTCTTTGGCAGGAGACGCCACCAGCGAAAGACATCTAATGATCAATTCACTATAAATTTACTATTTAGATACTAACTGTCAGATCCTGGGATGAAGTCCTCAGGGGCATTTCACCCACTTGCCAAAGCGATGGCTATAGTAGGTCAAAATGGTTTCAATCAACTGCTGATCAACAGGATCCAGGTTCTCTGAATACTGAATCCAGAGACTGCCAACCTGGCTTTGGGCATAGTCAAACTGTTGAGCGTCTTGGGAAGTCAACCCAGTTTCAACGCCCTCGACCTGACGCAGATGGGCAGCAATTTCCCGGTAAACCGCTAAAGGTAGGCCAGGGCATTCTAGGCTATAGCGTTTGAGCTGGTTTGTCTCCATTGTTGTCTAAAGATGAGTCTGGTCTGCCGCGGGCAGCACGAGGAAGGTTAAGGCTAGCGCTAGGGAGAATACAACAGTTAACCTCATCTAAGCAAATCTTGCCCCACTGTAAGGCCCAGCGTACCAAGGCAACGCGATTATCTGTTGCGGTCTTGGTCAGAATGTTGCTGATGTGGTTGTCAACGGTCCGCTTGCTAATCTCTAGCTTGTCGGCAATTTCTTGATTGGTTAAACCAGCGGCTACCAACTCGATTACCTGAAGCTCGCGTTCAGACAATGAATGATTTTCTTGGGACTGGCCACCAAACATAACTAGATCTTGACCCTGTATATTTACTTATCACCACCTAGATTGTAAGAGTATTTGCCCAGATCGGGCTATAAGACCGCCGCCGTTGAGAAACTATTTTTTATCTTCTGGCAACTGATTTAAGAGTAGTATTTCTGGGAAGTGGTGAAATTTCAAGTTTTGCTAACAAGGAGTCGAGGGTGAAGCGTCGTCAATTTCTGCAACAAGCCAGCGTTGGTGCTGCTGGTGGCACAGTCCTTGGGGCCTGTAGTCGCACTGCTACGGGGCCAAGTCAAGCCAAGAGTCAACCCACGGTGCGCTGGCGAATGGCGACTAGTTGGCCCCAGTCTCTAGACACAATTTATGGCGGTGCCAAGACCATTAGTCAGCGGGTCAAAGAAATGACCGGCGGTAAATTTACAATTACGCCATTTGCCGCCGGAGAAATTGTCCCTGGTTTACAGGTATTAGATGCGGTCCAAGCCGGGACCGTTCAGTGTGGCCATACGGCGAGCTATTACTACATTGGTAAAAATCCTGCCTTGGGGTTTGGCACCTCTGTCCCCTTTGGTCTCACTGCCCAGCAGCAAAATGCCTGGCTCTATAACGGTGGGGGGTTAGAAGCAATGCAAAAGCTCTTTGCTGACTTTGGGGTAATTAATTTCCCCGCCGGAAATACCGGGGCGCAAATGGGGGGCTGGTTTAAGCAACAAATTAATTCTGTGTCTGATCTTAAGGGCCTGAAAATGCGCATTCCCGGTTTGGGGGGCAAGGTGATGGCCAGTTTAGGGGTGAATGTGCAAGTTTTGCCTGGAGGAGAAATCTTTCTGGCACTGGATCGGGGGGCTGTTGATGCTGCTGAGTGGGTTGGCCCCTACGATGATGAGAAACTGGGTCTCAACAAGGCAGCTCAGTTTTATTACTATCCCGGTTGGTGGGAACCTGGCTCATCTTTTGATCTGCTGGTTAATCGCAGCCAATGGGACCGCTTGCCTAAAGAGTATCAAGAGATCTTGAAAACCGCTGCCTACGAAGCAAATTTAGGGATGCTGGCTAAGTTTGAAGCTCTAAACGGCGAGGCTCTGCAAAGACTGGTGGATGGGGGAACCCAGCTAAGTGCCTACTCTCCAGAGATTTTACAGGCAGCTCAAAAGGCTTCTTTTGACTTGTACGAGCAATCAGCCAGTCAGAATGGCACCTTTAAGCAGATCTACGATCAGTGGCAGACCTTTCGCAAGCAAATCTACACCTGGAATCAAATCAACGAACTGAGTTTTACCCAGTTTGCCTTTGGGCAAGGCCAGACCAAGTCTTCAAGCTCCTAGCGGCTTTGCCTGGAGCTGTTAACCGATAAATCTTTCGATTCATGGTAGCTTCTGTTTAGAAGGTTGCTGCCTTGACTTCGTTAAAGCTGAACATAGTATTTCTAGCACTAAAGATTCTTCTGGCTGGCAACCCTCTCAAACCACTTAACGTTTATAGGGGTAAATATGACTTCCGCTGATGCTCAAGGTGGACCCAGTGTTGAGGGTGAGACACCTGTACCGATCGCTGATAAAGATCGGTCTTTTTTAGAGAAAGTAATGACCAAGGGCAATCTAGAAGATCTCTTTGATGCCAGGGATGTGACTGAGGTTGTCTTTAGAACCATGCGGGACATGATGACCACAGAAGCCTCAGATCAGGTTGCCTCAGAACTTCAGCAACCGGCCCAGCCGACAGGCGATAAGGCCCTGCAAACCGATGTCGCGGACCTATGGAAAGACACTAACCCTTTAGTCAGGTTTCTCAGCCGCGTCAGACCGCCTCTAGAGATCAAGGAAGAAACCTTTCTGCGTCGAATTGATCAAGAAGCAGGTTTACCGCCTGGGGTTGAACCCGAAACTGTGATTCAGGCAGTGTTCTCAGCGACCAAGGCGGATTTATCTCAGGAACGGATTCAAACAATTACTGGCTTCTTGCCCGGTAAAATCCGGCAGATGTGGGAGCAAGCCTAGCAGCTTGGGGAAAGGGGAGCAAGGCTTAGGGTTAAAGGCTCCCCTTCACTGCCGCTGGACATTCAAAACCTTGAGTGAATCATCAGCGATCGCACCTGCCACGACTGGCCCTGATTAGAGATGCTGCCTAGTGCTGTCACCCCGTGGGGGCAAGGGGAGAATTTAGGCATTCAAGATGCAGCGGATTAGGCTGAGGTAATCCAGTCAGCCAATCAAGCCGATGAAGCGATTGGCAATGGGTCTATATTTTAAGTGGTATGGACGCTGGCGGTGGCGGGAGAATTTAGCAGTTTTAGGATTTACAGATTTTCTTGGCCGGATGTTCTCTAATCACTGGCTGCCCTTGATCCTGATTCGGCGGCTAGGATTGCGATTACTCTTTAACATTCAACCCTTAAAGCGCCTGGCATTGAAGTTTATGACGGGTCTGAGCGGTCATGCCCCAAAAGTTGCCCAACGTCAAGTAAATCAAGCTGCTGTGCTAGCCTCAGACTGATTCTGGCCTTAAACTGAAAAGATTAGAGAATCCAAGTCCAACAATTCAAGCTGGATTGCAGCTTTTGGAAAGGGATGATTAAAATTCTCCATCTAGCCGATACCCATCTTGGGAGTGGCTTTGCCCACGGTCAGATTAATCCAGCTACTGGCTTAAATACTCGGTTAGAAGATTTTGTTCAGACGCTGAGTTTGTGCATCGACCGAGCGATCGCTGAGCCAGTGGATCTGCTGCTATTTGGGGGAGACGCCTTTCCCGATGCCACCCCTCCCCCGGTGGTCCAGGAAGCCTTTGCCAGTCAATTTCGCCGCCTCGTGGATGCTCAAATCCCCACGGTTCTACTGGTGGGCAACCACGACCAGCACTCCCAGGGCCAGGGAGGAGCTAGCCTGTGTATCTATCGCACCTTAGGGATTCCTGGCTTTGTGGTTGGCGATCGCTTGCAAACCCATCGCATCCAAACTCAAAATGGGGCAATCCAAATCATTACCTTGCCCTGGCTAACCCGGTCGGCGCTGCTAACCCGCCCTGAAACTGACGGGTTATCCCTGGCAGCGGTAAGTCAGCTACTCATAGATCGGCTGGCGGTTGCCCTTGAGGGAGAGATCCGCCAGCTTGATCCAGATCTGCCCACGGTTCTGCTGGCCCACTTGATGACCGATACAGCCCGCTACGGGGCAGAGCGATTTTTAGCCGTGGGCAAGGGCTTTACAATTCCCATGGCCCTGCTGACTCGATCCTGCTTTGACTATGTAGCCCTGGGCCATGTCCATAAGCATCAGGTGCTCTGTCCTGATCCGCCTGTAGTCTATCCCGGTAGTATTGAGCGGGTTGATTTTGGCGAAGAACACGAACAAAAGGGGTACATCTTAGCTGAAGTGGAACGGGGCCACACCCAGTTTGGGTTTCATCCCCTACCAGTACGGGCTTTCCGGACCCTCAGAGTTGATCTCTCTGAGGTGAGCGACCCCCAGGAGACCTTGCTAGCAGCGATTCAAACGAAAGACATTCAATCAGCGATCGTCCGGCTGATTTATCAGCTGCGACCGGAACAGTTAGAGCAAATTGATCCGGCAGCTCTGCACCAGGCGCTTAACGGTGCCCACAGTTACACGATTCACTCAGAACTGGTTAGTCAGTTGAACCGACCCCGCCTGCCGGAGCTAGGGGTGGGAAGTGATATCCATCCTTTAGAGGCCCTGGGGACGTATCTAGATAACCGGGAAGACCTCAGGAGTATTGCCGAAGCAATGCGAGAGGCAGCTCAAGGGCTCCTAGCTGAAGAATTTAATCTAGATCTAGAAGCTCCGGCTCCTCTGCCCTTAATCCAATCGGTAGAAACCCAACATCAACTGCGCCTCCTTTAAGTTTTCTGTCTAATTGGCTTCAACTCGAAGTGACTTCGACAGAATGGAATTAAGCAACAGCATCAAAGCAAGCATTAACTGTTGCCTTACCCTACGAAAGACTTTGTTGTTTGCCCTGTTATTTATCTTTCCCTGAGGAAAACAGCTTCCTAATACAGGTGACGTCTCTGCGGACTTATCCGGTGCGAGTGGTTGAGGGGCATCTGCAAGTAGGAATTTCTAAGCAAACGAATTTGTCAGGAGACAAGGGGGCTTTTAACCAACTTTAAATCGGGAGGCAAACACCATGGAGGCCAAAGAACTCCTCCAGCGCTACGCAGCCGGAGACAGAGATTTTCATGCCGTGGAATTGAGGGGGGAGAGGTTGCCGGAAGTTGATCTGCGCGGCGCAACTTTAAAACGGGCGATTTTGGCTGAAGCGGATCTCCATGGCACAGACTTAGTCGGTGCTGACCTCACGGGGGTAAATCTTGCCCACG
>JBGTDP010000166.1:0-21465 GCA_041748255.1 Thermosynechococcaceae cyanobacterium
GGTGCAGATGTATACCGCCAGCACCTGGCACCCCACCCCAGTCTTCCAGCGAGCAGATTTGCAGCCGGGGGATCGCATTGCCGGACCAGCCCTGATTATCGAAGCCACCGGCACCAATGTAATTGAACCGGGTTGGCAAGGGGAAATTCAGGGAAATAATTTGATTTTGCAGCGGCTTGAAACCATTTCTGAAGGGAAAGTGATCCCAACCCCCTCAGCCAAACCAGACCCGGTACTCCTGGAGATTTTTAACAATTTGTTCCAGGCGATCGCTGAGCAGATGGGGGTGACCCTCCAAAACACCAGCTACTCGGTCAATATCAAGGAACGCTTAGATTTCTCCTGCGCGATCTTTGATCGGCAGGGCCAACTGGTCGCTAATGCCCCTCACATTCCAGTTCACTTGGGGTCCATGGGGGAAAGTGTGCAAACCATTGTTGAGGCGCGGCGGGGAACCATTCAGCCGGGGGATGTTTATATGCTGAATAACCCTTACAACGGCGGCACCCATCTGCCAGATATCACCGTAATCACCCCCGTGTTTGATCAGGGGGAGGAACAAATTCTGTTCTACGTTGCTGCCCGGGGCCACCATGCTGACATCGGCGGTATTACCCCTGGTTCCATGCCCCCCCACAGCACTAATATTCACCAAGAGGGGGTGTTGATTGATAACTTCCAACTGGTTTCCCAGGGGGAATTTCAAGAGCAGGTCCTGCTAGCGCTGCTGTCATCAGGCCCCGACCCCGCCCGGAATCCAACCCAAAACCTGGCAGATCTCCAGGCTCAAATTGCTGCCAATGAAGCTGGGGTGCAGGAACTGCGAAAGATGGTTGCCCACTTTGGCTTAGAAACAGTCCAGGCTTATATGAGGCATGTGCAGGACAATGCAGCGGCAGCGGTGCGGCGAGTGATTGAGCAACTGAAGCCCGGCAGTTTTACCTATCCTCTGGATGATGGCAGCCAGATCCAGGTGGCGGTGGCGGTTAATCCTCAGAATCTCAAGGCTCGAATTGATTTTACGGGTACGTCTGCCCAGCGATCGACAAACTTTAACGCTCCAGCGGCGGTTTGCAAAGCTGCAGTTCTCTACGTCTTCCGCACCCTGGTCGAGGATCAGATTCCCCTTAATGCCGGATGTCTAGAGCCTTTAGAAATTATCATTCCTGACGGGAGTTTGCTCAATCCCGGTTATCCAGCAGCGGTAGTGGCCGGTAATGTTGAGATTTCTCAGGCAATTGTCGATGCCCTCTACGGGGCATTGGGGGTAATGGCCGCTTCCCAAGGAACAATGAACAACTTCACCTTTGGCAACCGCAATTACCAGTACTACGAAACAATCTGCGGTGGCTCCGGGGCAGGACCTAATTTCGACGGTACTGATGCTATCCACACTCACATGACCAACTCCCGGCTCACCGACCCAGAGGTTCTGGAGTGGCGATTCCCAGTTATCCTAGAAAGCTTTAGCATTCGTCCCCATAGCGGCGGTAGGGGAATTTATCAAGGCGGCAAAGGAGTGATTCGCCGACTGAGGTTTCAAGAACCGATGACCGCCGCCATTCTCTCAAGTCACCGCGTCACCCCCCCCCATGGGCTGGAGCAGGGAGAGCCGGGAGCGCTGGGGCGCAACTGGGTTGAGCGTCAAGATGGCAAAGTAGAAGAACTGGGGGGCAAAGCTGAGGTGGCAATGGCACCAGGAGATATGTTTATAATTGAAACCCCTGGTGGTGGTGGGTACGGCAATCCCAGCCATTCCACCTAAGCAGCCGTAGTCAGCTTGGTAAGAATGACCGGCACTTGTCCAAGGTCTGTCATTGATTGAAGCCTTCTCAACTCAACCAACTTCAAGCGATTAGCAAAGCAACAGGTGAGCCACTCAAGAAGCCTTGATTTGCTCATCAGCAGTGGGTAAGGGGTAGCATGTCGGCGTTGGGCGAGACCCTTTTTGAATAACTTGTTTAATTGAATCAAGATCTGTATAGCAATCAGCGACGTTAATCAAGCTCTCGCTGGTCATGGTGCGTAAACTAACAACCTCAACCCGAACCCCCCGATAACTAATCGCATTAACAGCATAGGCTAGATCTCCGTTGCCACTGACTAAAACAGCAGTATCGTAGTAATCGGTCAAAGTCATCATGTCAACAGCTATTTCAATGTCTAGATTTGCCTTTTTAGAACCATCGGAAAACTGAATTAGATCTTTAGTGATAACCCGAAAACCGTTGCGACGCATCCACAGCAAAAATTTTTGTTGCTTCTCATGGCTCGGATCAACACCAGTGTAAAAGAAAGAGCGCAGTAACCGAGCGTCTTCCGTTAGGTAATAGAGCAGATTGGTATAGTTAATCTCAATCCCCAGTTGCATGGCTGCATAAAAAAGGCTTGCGCCATCAATAAAAATTGCTACTCTGCCGCGATTAATATTGTTAACAATAGGCTCATTCCTGCCAACATCTAGATTGATCAAGCCTAGTTCTGGATGTATTTTGATTTCGGATTTAGTCATTTTTTTAAGCGTCCTGAATAAAGGAATATTCAGCTGTCATTTTCTATAGATGTCTAATCTAGACTGCAGCCTTTAGAAAAGCTAGAGATTAGGCACCAGGTTCCAACCTTCGGCTTTAAGTTTTTGGTAAGTTGCATAGCCCTTCGAGGCCCCAGGAATCTGATAATCTGGCACGACACATTCTGTAAAATCTGTATAGGGTTGCCAAGGCCGATTTGGTTCAGTCCGCAAGTGTAGGATTTTGGCATTTTCAATTCCTTGCCCAGACAACCAACACATCTGTTTAACCATAAGTGCTCCTCAATGGAACCGCTAAAACTTGATAGAATTCCTCTGGATCATCCAGATTGATTAATTAAACCGCCAGGGTATAGGCAATCAGAATAAATCCGATACCAATCCCAACACTAAAGAAAATTGGCAGCCACTGAAATTGGGTCTTTACCAAAGAGATTGCAAAAACGGTAGGACACTGATTACGCATAGAAAGCTCCAGTTGTTGGGCACGGGATGGAACCAGCAATTTTGTCCGAGTTTAGGCAATACTCTGTTGTCTATCTTTGGGGATTGTGCCTACAGCAAAGCAGTGGGCTTCGCTAACTGAATCAAATTTTGCTGAAGTCTTATCTTGACACTAGAGCTGAAATATGAAGAAGCTGTGAAGGTAGGTATTTTTTCCTAAAGCCTTCCTTAGGTAATAATCCTTTAGGAGTATTCAGGATCTTAACCAACAACTCTTAAAAGTCAGGATGGGTCAGGACGCCCAGTCTAGAACCTTAGCAACTTGATCGGGCAGATCCAGTGGATTAAAGGGTTTGGTAATTACGGCTGTCACCCCTAATTGGGCAAATCGGCGCTGATCGGCTGGTTGAACTTTTGCCGTTAAAAAAACAACCGGAATGTCTTGGGTGGCTGGGTTGGCCTGAAGTTCCTTAAAGGTTGTGAGTCCATCCATATCAGGCATCATCACATCTAAAAGAATCGCGTCAGGATGTTCAGATGCAGCTAAGCGTATGCCCTCAGTGCCTGAACTAGCGGTTAATACTTGCCATTGACCGACGGCTTCTAGGGTCAGTTGGGCAACTTCTAGAATGTCATCCTCATCGTCAATCACTAGAATCTGTCTGGTTGCCATAGGTGTCGCCTCGCATAATTCGGTTGAGCAGGCCAAGCACCCGCCGCTCAAAGTCGTGGGGGGTAATTCGGCCCTTGGTCAACAGCAGGGTTTGGCCTAATTTCAGCCGTTCTCGCTCAGAAACTTCTAGATCTTTGGCTGTATAAACAACTAAGGGCACCCGGCAGAGGCGATTATGCTGCCGCAGCCAATCCACCACAGCAAACCCATCCGACTGCGGCAAGACCAGATCAAGGACCAGCAGATCAGGGAGAATGTTTTGACTTAGCTGAATCGCCTCTTGGCCCGTCTGGGCATGGTAGGTCTCAATTCCGTAGCGCTCAAACATTGAAAGCAGAACCTGGGCTAGATCTAGATCATCTTCGACCACCAAAACCTTGACCGTTTGATTATGTTTTGCCAAAGCTCGCTCTAGGGCTTGAAACAATCGCTGCTGATCAGGGGGCTTGACAATCCAGTCCACGATTTCTGGGTAAGGGGATTCCCGAGCATCGGGCAGTAATCCGCTGAGAATAATCGTGGGAATTGCTTGGGTATTAGACTGCTGCTTCAAAATGGCTAAGGTTTCCCATCCCGGCATCCCCGGCATCATCAAGTTAAGCAAAATCACATCCGGCTGCTGAGCGGCGGCCTCAGCGATCGCTTCTTGCCCTGAAGCAACGGTGATCACCTGGTAGCCCTGCTGTTCGAGCATTGACTGCACCACAGTCCGCACCGACGGGTCATCATCACAGACCAGTACTAGTGGATCGTTGAAGTTAATCCGGCTGCTGATGGCTTCTGTCGGCAGTACCGGCAGGCTAAGGAAGGCTGTGCTGCCCTGGCCCAGGGTACTTTCAATCCAGATCTGGCCCCCGTGATGCTGGACAATACTGCGACAAATTGCCAGCCCCAAGCCCGTGCCCCCTTTTTTACGAGAATCGGAGGCATCCACTTGCTGAAAGCGCTCAAAGATAGTTTCAATCTTATTGGCCGGAATTCCCCGTCCCTGATCTTTGACTTGAAACAAGATTTGGTTGTTTTGCAGAAGCTCCGCCCCAAACCTGATGCTCGATCCGGAAGGGGAAAATTTAATCGCATTGCTCAGTAGGTTGGTAAATGTCTGGATGATTCGGTCTGGATCAGCCCACAGTCGCACGGATAGGGGAGAAAGTACTAAGGTGACGCCAGCTTTCTGGGCCAGACTCCGCACCACCTCAGCCGCTTGACTGATCAAATCAGCAGCCTCACAGGTCTGCTTGCTCATGGTGACTTTGCCGGACTCAATGCGTTCAATATCAAGAATGTCGTTGATTAACCGCACCAGGCGATCGGTGTTGTTGACGGCAATGTTGAGCATTCGTTGGGCCTTTTCTGGCTGGGTTTGCAGCACCCCCCCGGCTAGAAGTCCCAGCGCTCCCCGAATTGAGGTCAAAGGGGTGCGTAATTCATGACTGACCACAGAGACAAATTCATCTTTGAGCCGTTCAATCTCTCGGCGATCGCTGATGTCAACGCAGGAGCCAATGTAACCAGCAAAACTGCCATCACTCATAAACCTTGGGATGCCAGTATCCAAAACCCAGCGGTACTCCCCGTCGGCGCGGCGGAGCCGATACTCACTCTGAAAGGTCTGGCGGAGGGCAAAGGCATTCGCGTAAGTCTCTAAACACGACGACAAATCCTCTGGATGTATCCCGGCAGTCCAACCTTCACCTGCTTCTTGCTCCGGGCGGCGTCCGGTAAAGGTCAACCAACTTTGGTTGAAAAATTGACACTGGCCCTCGGGGTCGGACATCCACAACAGCACTGGGGCACTGTCAGCCATAGTCCGAAATCGAGCTTCGCTTTCCCGCAGGGCCGCAACCAGTTGCGCTTGAGCCAAGGCAATTCCCACCTGGTCAGCCAATTGTCGCAGCAGTTGGGCTTCCGTCTCGGTCCATTGGCGGGGACCTGAGCACTGATGGGTAATCAGCAGGCCCCAAAGCTGCTCTGCCTGCAAGATCGGGACCACCAGATTGGCTCGGACCCCAAAGGGCTGCAGCATTTCCACATAGCAAGGGGCTATATCCATCTGCTGGATATCAGGCATGATCCCGACTCGGCCTTGGCGGTACTGCTCAATGTAGGATTCCTGAAAGCAAGAATCGTTAATGTCTTGATCGAGAATCACGGGCCACCCCGGAGCGACGGCCTCTTTGACCACAGTTCCAGACCCCTGAGGGTTTAACCGGAAGATCATCACCCGGTCCGATTGCAGCAGTTTGAGAACCTCAGTGACGGTCATTTGGAGGATGTCTTCCAGTTTTAGGGACTGGCGAATCTTAAGGGTAATGTCGGCAAATAGCTGAGATCGCTGACGTTGGTAACTTCGCTCTGCTGCGGCCTGCTTTTGCTGGGTGATGTCGCTGCCAATACTTAAAAACCCGGTGATCTTGTTCTGGGGGTCGCGCAGTGCTGTCACTGACAACTTCACCGGAAATTGACTTCCATCTTTGCGAATATAAGTCCACTCCCGCTCATCGGTTTCTCCTCGGCGGGCCTGGGCAATTAAAGCTTCAAACCCAGGTTCAATAGCGGCTCCTAGCTCCTGAGACAGTGCCTGGGCCCGTTGCTCTATTTCACTCTGGTCATGGAAGATTACCGGGGTGGCTTGCTCAATCACCTCTGCAGCAGCGTAGCCCAACCATGCCTCTGCGGCAGGATTAAAGGTGAGGATGGTTCCCTCTACCGTGGTGGCAATCATTGCATAATTGGCACTGTCTAAAATTGCCTGCTGTAGGGCGGTGGTGTCCTGGATCATTTGATCTAACCCTTGTGTGACTGGCCCTTTTGTGACTGCCATCCCATCGGCAAGATGCGATTGCCCTCCAGGGCTTTTGCCTGCTCCAACATAGCGCTAGCCGCTTGATACAGCGCTTGCAGCGAAGCCCCATCGCGGGGATACTGAACCAGTCCGGCGCTAAAGGTTACCTGCAGCAGTGAATTTTTTGGAATCGTAAACTTGCTTTGTCGCAGGGAATCAAGCAGTTCAGAGAGCCAGCAGCTCCCATCCCTACAGGTTAGCCCGTAGATACCAATTACAAAAGCCCCACCCCAACGCCCAATAACATCCCCACTGCGAAAGGCTTGCCGCAACAGGTCTCCTAGCCGAACCAAAACTTGATCCCCTAAGGAATAGCCGTACTGACGGTTGATCTGCTGGAGATGATCGACTTCTATCAGGGCAAAGCAAAGGGGCTGGGCATGGCCCTCAGCGAGCTGGAGCAACTGAGTCATCTGCTGGGTTGACTTACGGCGATTGGCAACCCGAGTTAGGGTATCAGTTTCAGTCAGACTTTGAATCAGCCGCGATCGCGCTAGCCGATTGAGAATGCGGGTCACGAGTTCCGGTCCAACAATCGGCTTACTAACGTAGTCATCGGCTCCGGCGGCAAACACCCGACGCCGGGTATCTAGATCAGTGTGAGCCGTTAGAAACATCACTGACAGGTTGCCCCATTGGGGGTCATTACGAACCACCTGGCACAGCTCAATCCCACTGATATGGGGCATCTCTACATCCAGAATCACAAGATCAGGGGCGACGGTCTCTAAATGGGTCCAGAATTGCAGGGGCTGATCAAGGGTAAACAGCTTGATCCCCCAAGGGACGAGTAAGTCCTGCAAAGCAGCAAGGACTTGAGGATCATCGTCTACAGCCAAAACTCTGGCCTCAGCTGACCGGAACTGCTGTAACACTTGGGTGACAGCTTCTAGGATCTGAACCGGGGACACAGGTTTCTGCAAGAAGCCCCGACCGCCTAAGCGAGCGACCTCAACGCGATCAATTAAACTGTCCCCAGAGGTCAGCACCAATACTGGCACCGGGGGCATCAAAGCACTCAGTTCTACTAAAAAGGTCAGGTTGTCTTCTGAGATCTTATCTAAGGAGAGGTCAAGCACCACTGCCTCCGGAAGAGGTCTGGCTGAGGTGGGGTTCTGAACAACCCGTCGGGCATTCCCAGGCTCAGGGACAATCAGCCCCTGGATATTCCAGTTGTCTGCTTCCAGGACTAAAGCCATTGCCAAAGGTTGATCCTGGCTAACGATTAATAATAAAGTCCGCTGATCAACTGATAATGATTTGGGGAGTTGCCCGGTGGGGGTTTGTTGTAGTTCCCGACTCAGGGCCAAGACAAGCTCTGATAGATGCAGGAATTCTTGCTCTGAAACTACCTGGGCTTGAAAAAGATGCTCAATTTCTTGAGCCAACCGGGAGCCTTCGGCAAACCCAAACATCCCCAGGGAGCCCACCAGCTTATGGGAGGCTTGGATTGCCTGCTGACGTAAATCAGCCCTGAGGGTATTTTGCAGCAGGGCAGTGGTGGCCTGCTCAATCACCGCAACTCGGTGAACCAGCTTGGCTTGGGTCCGCTCCCAAACGCCACTTACCTTTGCTAAGGTTTGCTGCTCAATATTGGCTGAAGAGGCGTGATTGAGAGTTTCTTGTAACTGAGTTTCTATAGTGGTTTCTGCCGCAAGCTGTTTCTTACCTGGCTGTTTTTTGGGGGGGCTGAGTTGAGCTTCTGGTTGAGTCTCAGGTTTGAGACGATATCCAAGACCATAGACCGTTTCAATCGGGTCCTGAGTCATTCCGGCTAGCTTTAGTTTCTGCCGCAGTCCTTTGATATGGGCTCTAATGGTGTCGTCTCCGGGGGTATCCTGCAAAGACCAAAGGTGGTCTAAAATCACGTCGTAGCTAAAGACCCGCTGCCGGTTACGCAGAAACAGCTCTAGTAGACCATACTCTTTAGGGGTCAGGTGCAAAGGTTGACCATTGTAAGTAACCTCGCAGGTATTTGGATCAAGGTACAGGCTTTCCCACTGAAGCCGGGGTGGCAAGATTGAGCTGCCCCGGCGCAGTAACGCCCGGATTCGCGCTAATAACTCCTCTAAGTCAAAGGGTTTGACCAAATAATCATCGGCACCAGCATCTAACCCCATGACTTTATGGTCAAGGGTATCTTGGGTCGTGAGCAGAAGAATTAAACTTCGGTTTCCCTGGGCTCGCAGTCGCCGACAAAGGCTAATTCCATCCAACTGCGGCAGCATCACATCCAACAAAATCAAGTCGTAGGTAAAAGCATCCGCCAACTCCCAACCGGCTTGACCATCCGTTGCTAGATCAATGACATAATTTTGGTCTGTGAGAGCCTTGACAAGCGGTTCAGCAATTAGCTCGTCATCCTCTACCAGTAGCAGTCTCATGGCGGCTAGTGACCGCAAGCGATCTTCAGAAAAATCAAACGCGCAAATTAAGCGGAAACTGTACCGTCAGCATCCCGCTACGCTAAGCCTAGCCTAGGGGTTATAAAGATTTGACATTGGTTTGTAAATATCAACATTTAGTTAAACCCTAGTTAGAAGTTGCCTGCTGGGAGGGAAATAACATCTTGGCTCTAGCCACAGCCACCAAACCATAAACTTGAATGCCAGCGCTTTGTAGTGTTTGAGTCGCAATCCGGGCAGTTGCTCCAGTGGTATAAATATCATCCAGTAGCAGCACAGGCCCAGCCGGACGCCGCCGCAGAAAATCTTCTCCCAAACTAAAGGCCCGAACCAGGTTCTGTTCCCGTTCAGGGGCAGAAAGTCCAAACTGGGCTTTGGTGTTGTAAGTGCGCTTGAGCCCGGAGCGCTTCAAGGCTAAGCCGGTATAGTCACAAAAGCTACGCCCGACTAAAGCCGCTTGATTATAACCCCGCTGTTTTTCTCTGGTGGAGTGCAGGGGAATCGGAACAACACTGAGGTTTCGCGGGTAGGGGGTGGAGTTCCAGGCTTGGGCCAGCCATTGCCCTAAGGGATAGGCAATTTGAGGTTGATGATTGTACTTTAGGGCTGCGATCGCTCGCTTCAAAGGCCCCTCGTAGGCTCCCCAGGCAAACAGTGGCTCCCCCTGCCCAACCTGCTCTGGGTAAGATAACTGGCAGGTCTGAATTTGGCGGATGCAGTCTGAACAAAGTTCTGTCTTTGCCGGGCGATCGCACAAAGGACAACGGTTGTAGAACCACAGATTCAGCCAATTCTGAAGCGTTTGCCTCCTCTGCATGATCGGACAGGTAGGTGAATAGGGGTTTACTTTTTTGAGGCCGGACCCAGGCAGTTAAGCAAGCAATCCCAAATCACTGCTTAGTCAAGGATAGGGTTGCAGGAAGCAATGGTCCTATTTATAGGCGGAGATAGCCTACCCTGACGAACCTGATACAAATCTTTCGGAAGAGAGAGTGGCTGATTCAAATCTCACGAAATCATAGAAAAAGTGAGTCAAGTTCCCACATTTTATAAAGACTGTAGTCTGGAGTTAATAGCAATGGCTGATATGACAAATCTAGCAACGAAGCTTGCCGATCTAAAGCTTTTTCAGAATGTCTTGCTAGACGTTGAACAAAAGTTAATCGCAGAGACCGACGACCATACAATTCGTGAGCGGCTGGAAGGTATCATCAGCAGCGATCGCGAAAACCTTGGCACCATTGAAGAAGCCATTTCTAAATCTGGCACCACTGCAGAACCTCGCGACATTACTCAGCAACATGCCCAGAAAGTCGGGCAGATGATCAGCGGCTCAGAGCTGACTATCTATGACAAGTTCTTACAGCTTGAGTTGCTAAAGCATCAGCAGACGATGACCGGGCTAGTGCTGCACAAAGTTGCCCAGTCCTTGGATGATGATCTGCAAGATGCGATGGAACCCCTAAACCGAGTCAACTTCGAAAATCGCGCTCACCAAGAGGTCCTCAAAGGGGTTCTTTACTTCGTGGGAACCCGGGAGCTAGCTGGCAAGGAACCTGACATGGGCCTTTTGGCTAGCATTGAACAGGGCATTGCCGCCGTTAAGGGTGCCATAAGCAGTGCAGTGAACTAGCCACGAATGGCAGAGGGCGCATCATAGGAATGATATGCCCTCTGATGTCTGGCTGCCGCCTCCCTTGGCTCTGGCCAAATTTAATTGAGCTAGTAAACCGGGACGGTTTCAGGAATAGGAATACAGGGTGTTGGGCTTAAGCGCTCTCCTTCGGTTCTCCAATTGCTCGTCCTTTGAGCCAATTTTGCAGTTTTTTTTGTCATTCCCATTGATGGAGTTTAGGCTGGATTCAACACCTTTTCGTAGACCACTTGACCTGTAATGTCATGAATGCGAACCGTTAGCTGGGCACTTTGCTCATCGACTTCAGCAGAGCCAAAGAACTGATGATTAGGAGGCGGCAGGTTAGGCTCAGCCGGAAAAACATTAAACTCATATCGAGGACCAAAGCTGGGATCAAGGGGTAAGTTTCCGGCAGGACCAAAGGCACCAGCATGGACGGGCCCAATCACAAACTCCCAGAACGGATTGAAGTCTTGGAAGACAGCCCGACTCGGATCATAAAATATTGCTGCTGGGAAGTGCACATCGGCAGTTAACCAGACAACGTTTTGAATCCGTTCATCCTTAATGAATTTGAGTAGATTCCGTAGTTCTGCCTCTCGGCCCAAGACTTGCGGATCATTCTGAGACCACGCATCATGGTCGCCTGGACCTCCGGTCACAATCGAAATTGGGTCATCAGAAGCAATCACTTTCCAGGTGGCGCGGGATGCCTGCATTTGCCGCTTTAATTCCTGCAGTTGTTGATTGCCCAGCATCTCCAGAGTCGGTTGGGTATTCTGGTCGTTCGGGCCTCGGAAGGATCGCTCATCCAGCAGAAACAGCTCTAGATGCCTGCCGTAGTTGTAGCTGCGGGAGATATTCTCGCCCCGAATCGGGTTGTATTCAAAAAAAGCCCGTTTGGCCCGTTCTGCTAAAACCTTGGCAGGAGCGCCGTTGTATGGATCTGAATCTAGAATTTCAGTCGGATACCAGTTATTTGTTACTTCATGGTCATCCCACTGAACATAGATCGGAGTTTCCGCTAAGAAGCGCTGAAACTTATCATCTCCCAGGTTGTACTTCCAGTTTTCTCGGAACTGTTCTAGCTCGATGGCCACAAAGTCCTTACTGGGTTGGTTAATCCAGGTGCCACCCCCCACACTGGCTGGAGTCGGCATAGTAGCAGGAATAGGGTTGTCAGCATAGATCATGTCACCGCTGAAAATGGCAAAATCAGGCTGGAGTTTGCGCATGATCTCAAAAATCACATACCCACCCCGGATGACTTCGCCGTCAAAGGCTGTAATCGTTAGGTCAGGGTTTCGCCCCCAGCCCTGACCTGCCAAATCCGCAGCCCAAACAAACCGGGTCGAGCGAGGCTGTCCCGGTGGAGGAGCGGTGCGAAAGCGGCCCACCAGACCCTGCGGTTTCCCGTTACGTCGAGAATCACGGCCGTCAGAAAATCGCACTTGATAGTAGTAGGTCGTATTAGGTTGTAGACCGCGCAAATCAATTTGACCCGTATAATCTGTTTCTGGTCCAACCCTTGGCCCTAAACGGCTCTGTACCCGCTCAAAGGTGGGAGAGGTGGAGTAATCGATGAGCATTTGGGCCTCTTTCTCAGCTCTAGCCCAGATCACGGTGCTATTGGCTGTCAGATCTCCTGATTGCATTGCCAAAGCTGTTGCAGTAGGTCCTTGGGCCTGTACCGGCTTTAGCCATCGATGACCAAGAACTGCCCCAGCACTGGATAAACCAAGCTGCAAAAAGAACCGTCGCTTGACTCTGAGTGACATTAGTTGTTCTCCCCACAATTGCCAAGCCCAGTCTAGGGTACGTAAATAAACCTCTCGTTAACAGCAAGCAGAGTTGAGGTTAAGGTTCAATCTGGATTGTCTCTGGAAGAGTCAGGGCAACCGATTATAGGAACGTCCCAGAAAAGGTAAAGCTAGTTGCGATCGCAGCCGATCAATCTAGGCAGGCAGTACATTAGAGCTAAAAGCTGGATGATACTTGCTGTGAAGCTTTCGCAACCTTAAAACTAAATTTTTAATGGCACCACAACTTGCGCATTTGCCTCTGACTCATAGGGAATGAGGGTTAGGTTTGTCACTGACAACAGGAATCTGTCACCGATAACAAATAATCTGTCACTGTACTAAAGCGGGCGGGGGGAATCGAACCCCCATCATTAGCTTGGAAGGCTAAGGTTTTACCACTAAACTACGCCCGCAACAGAATTACCAAGCCTGGACTAGGCTATCACAAATATTGAGGGATTTGACGGCTGGGAGCCCCGGAAAGATTTGCACCGGGAGAGCTTGCCACGATAGGCTGAACCTCGATGGACTGACGGCAAATTCAATGGCCCGGATACCTACCCTGCGGTTTGATCGAGGGACATTGATTCTACATCCACCCCCCCAGGGCAAAGACTGGATTGACTACGCCACCTGGGACGATCGCATTGAGCGATTTCGCGTTCCCGCAATTCATTATGCTCAATTGCTTCAGGTTCTAGAGGCGACTGGCAATGCCTTCATTGATCAGGCCCCAGCCTTTCAAGAACTGGTGCTGGTTCCCAGCCTAGAGATGGACCCCTACCCCCATCAACAAGAAGCGCTGAGTGCCTGGGGCAAGGCACAAAGAGGGGTTGTGGTCCTGCCCACCGCTGCGGGCAAAACCTATCTCGCCCAGCTTGTGATCCAAGTCGTTCAACGCAGCACTCTGATTATGGTCCCCACCCTGGACCTGATGCACCAGTGGTATGCCCATCTGGTTGCCGCCTTTCCCGATGCTGAGATTGGCCTATTGGGAGGAGGGTCTCGGGATGCTAGCGCAATTTTAGTGGCCACCTATGACAGCGCAGCGATCCATGCCGAACGCTTAGGCAACCAGTACGCGCTGCTGGTATTTGATGAGTGTCACCATCTCCCGAGTGACTTTAACCGTGTCATTGCTGAATATGCGATCGCGCCCTATCGCCTTGGTTTAACCGCCACCCCAGAGCGCAGCGATGGTCGCCATCAAGATCTCAAAACGCTAATTGGTCCAGAGATTTACCGCAGGAGTGCCGCCGAGCTTTCGGGAACCGCCTTAGCCAAACATAAAACCATCCAGATTAAAATCAAGCTCTCTGCCCCAGAGCGCAATCGCTATGACCAACTGATTCAAGTTCGAAATCAGTTCCTCAAGAGTGCCAAAATTCAACTAGGCTCCCTCCAGGGATGGCAACGGTTTGTCCAGGCCAGTGCCCGCTCAAAAGCTGGCCGCAAAGCAATGCTGGCTCACCGAGAAGCTCGGTCGATCGCCTTTGGCACCGAAGGTAAACTGAGGGTCTTAGCCGATCTACTGGGGCAGCATTATCCTCAGCAGACCCTGATCTTCACGGAAGACAATGCCACTGTTTATCGAATCTCCCAGGAATTCTTGATTCCGGCCATTACTCATCAAACCGCTGTTAAAGAGCGCCATGACGTTCTCAGTCAATTTCGCCAGGGAGTCTATAAAACCCTGGTGGCCTCACGGGTGCTTAATGAAGGGGTAGATGTTCCGGCGGCTAGTGTGGCGATTGTCCTCTCGGGTACCGGCTCCACGCGGGAATATATTCAACGTCTCGGTCGCATTCTCCGCCGGGGCAAAGACCCAGACAAGTTGGCCCTGCTCTACGAGGTTGTGGCGGAGAACACCAGCGAAGAAAGCACCTCCCGGCGGCGACGGGGACAAACCCAACCCAAACCCCATCAGCTAGAGCTAGTCCAATCAGAGTCTTTTGACTCAAGCCCCCGTGCTGCTGAATCACCGGCCAACTATAATGACGGTTAGCCAGTGCTTTGGTCATCAAGCCTCATTAGCAATCTAACCGGCACTCACCCTTATCTAAGCCCTATGAACAGTCATCAGCTTGCCCAATATATTGAGGCCAAGGATGGGATTGCCAAGCCCTGGCTGCTGGTACAACTGCGCCTTAAAAAGCTGCAAGAACAACGGCTAGAAATGCCTCCTGAAGACTATGCCGAGGCGATCGCAGATCTCCATCAAGATCTGATGAATCTAGGTGAATGGTGGATTGGACTTGAAGATGAGGTGTTTTAAGCAAAAACATTGCCCCTACTTCAACTTTTTGGGGTAAAAACTATATAGAATAATTCAGAAAATCACTCTGGAGAGGTGGCAGAGCGGTTGAATGCGGCAGACTCGAAATCTGTTTTGGGGTCAAACTCAACGGGGGTTCGAATCCCCCCCTCTCCGTTCAAAATTAATCACTCCATAGCGCTTAGCCTCTGGCTAACGCGGAGATTTCAGATATTTGGGATCCGTGAGTTGTGCCAGGACTAGAACCTAAACTCCGTAATTTTACGGTTGGCTGCGCCTGGCTCCATTTGAGAAGCTTCTATAGGGTTGCTAAACATTGAAGGTTACCTGTTGCCTTGGCCAGACTTTCTGGAGTTGGAGCTGCTGGACTTAGGAGCATTTATACCTTTAATCTTAAAAAGACCATCCCGCGAAAACCAGACTCACAGGTTTGATCAATTGCAGTGTTGCTGGATATGAGCCATACCAATGACGTTATTTGGAATTGGAATTATAGTTGGATGTCTCGCCTCGATCGCTTTGATTGCCTTATTGAGCTTTGATAAGCCAGACTCCTTAGGCTGATCCTCTCCGTTGTCAGTCTAGGACTGAAGTTTTTGAATATAACCCAGGGCAACTTGGTGGTTGACGATATTTCCCTGCTCAAGAAAAAGCTTTGCGGCCATTTGATAATCCTCAAAAGCCCCTCGATAGTCTCCAAGAGAAATTCGGGCAAGACCTCGATTTGCATAGATATGGGCATTCTCAGGATTTAAGAGCAGGGCCTGGGTATAATTTGCCGCTGCTTCGATGTAATCTCCCTTCTCAGCCATGACAGCCCCAAGCTTTAAGTACTGATCTGCACTGATGGGTTTGTTTGTTAGCTTCATGACCTTACCTGTCAAGACGTTGTAGTAGAAACGCTACCGCAAGTTGTGTTTCAAAACAGCGTCATAGAAGACATTTAAATTAACCAATTCAATTCAAACTATCGAGCTGCTGCCTGGAGCTAAGTCAAAATCGTCCCGCCCATCAAGCGCTGATAGCGATATTCCAGCTCTGTCTGTAGCAAAGGCCAGCGGTTAAGGGTCTCATCTTTGACGATCATCCTTTCCGCCGCCTCCCGGGCCAAGTCTAGGACTGCCTGATCTTCAACCAGGCTGGCCAGGGCAAAATCCGGCAACCCCGACTGGCGGGTTCCCAACACAGCCCCCGGACCTCGCAAGCGCAGATCCATCTCAGCAATGAAAAACCCGTCCTGGGACTGTTCTAAGACTTTTAAGCGTTGCCGTGCTGTCTCTGCTTTAGAGCTATTCATCAGCAGGCAATAGGACTGGGCAGCGCCGCGACCGACCCGGCCCCGGAGTTGATGCAGCTGGGATAAACCAAATCGCTCTGCATGTTCAATCACGATCACGGTGGCGTTGGGGATATCAACTCCCACTTCTACCACAGTGGTTGAAACTAAAATTTGACACTCCCCCCCGCGAAACTGAGAAATTGCCGCCTCTTTTTCAGCCGCGGCCATCCGCCCGTGCAGAAGCCCGACCTGAAAGTCACGAAAAATAGTTGTTTGCAGATGCTGATGTTCCTTCAAGACAGATCGCAGATCTAGCTTCTCTGACTCTTCCACCAGGGGGAGGACCACATAAGCTTGACGACCCTGGCTCACCTCCTGGCGAATCAGGTCGTAGACACCGGCGCGATCTTGACGGGAAGGGCTCGTTGTTTGAATCGCTTGCCGACCGGGGGGAAGCTGATCAATTTGACTGACCTCTAGATCCCCGTGCAGGGTTAGGGCCAGGGTCCGGGGAATTGGGGTGGCAGTCATGGTTAAGACATGAGGTTGCTCCCCTTTTTGCTGCAACCGCGCCCGTTGCTCTACCCCAAACCGATGCTGCTCATCAATAATCACCAGTCCCAAACGCTGAAAGCTGACCGTTTCCTGGATCAAGGCGTGGGTGCCAACCAGCACAGGCAGTTCGCCGGTTTGCAGTTGGGTGTTGATCTGACGGCGTTTGGCAGTCTTGGTCGAGCCCGTGAGCAGTTCCACCGGGATATACAGTTGATTGAACCACTCAACTAACTTGCGGTAGTGTTGCTCGGCTAACACCTCCGTGGGGGCCATCAGCGCCGCCTGGCAACCGGATTGAATTGCGGCTAATAGGGCCACGACAGCCACCACTGTTTTTCCAGAGCCAACATCGCCCTGGATTAATCGGTTCATCGGGCTAGTGGCTTGTAAATCTCTAAGAATGTCGCCAATGGCTCGTTCCTGGGCTGAGGTCAGTTTAAAGGGGAGCGCTCGATAGAACTGTTGAATAAGTTGCCCTTGGGGCATCAGGACGGCACTGACCTGTTCCCGACGCTGGTGTTGGCGACGTTTGAGCAGCCCCAGTTGCAGATAGAAAAACTCATCAAAGACCAGGCGTCGCCGCGCCGCATCTAAGGCATTGCTATCGGGGGGGAAATGAATTTGGGCGATCGCTGTTGCCAAATCAATCAAATCGTACCGCTGGCGCAGGGAGGCTGGCAGCGGATCTCTTAGCTGGGTGACTGTTGGCAGGGCAGCCACCACCGCCCGCCGAATCAAATCCGGTTGGACTCCCTCAGTCAGGGGGTAAACTGGAACCACCCGACCCACAGTTAAAGAATCAATCCCCCTGCCTGGGTGATCCAGCACTTCTATCTCTGGATTGTCCAGGGTAATGCCGTACTTACTTTCTTTGACCAAGCCTGAAGCAGCGATCGTCGCCCCAGGCGGATAAAGTCGCTTTTGCTGCTCCTGCCAGCCCCGTGACCGATAACGGTTGCCGGCAAAAAATCGGCTGATTTTTAATTGACTACTACTATCTTTAATAGTTAGCTCAAAGATCGTCAGTTTAGGATTACGGGGACTACTAAAACAGGTACAGCGGCGCACCGTGGCCACTAGGGTGACAGTCTCTCCCACCTCTAAATCCCGAATTTTAACCTGGCGAGCATAGTCAATATGATCGCGAGGATAGTAGTAGAGCAAGTCTTGGATAGTGTAAAGACCCAGCTTGGCCAGCTTGTCAGCGCTACGAGGACCAATTTTATCTAGCTGGGTCAAGGGTTGATCCAGTCTCAGGGCTTGGGTTGAAAATGGAGGAGTTTCAACCAAGGGCTGTGTTTGGGGCACTCGTGGTGGCCCTGGTTCTGGTTCCTGAGGTCGGTGCTGGGCTTGTTGGAGCTGGTAAAGAAATCGACGGGCCTCTGCCACCAGGTGCTGTCGTTTACCCAAGGTTAAGGTTGGGTAGTCGCAAAACTTTTCCCTGAGCTCCTGCTGGCGGCGCTGACCGGCAGCGGCCAGATCTGCTAGGGGTAGTTTTCCGAGGCTGGTGCTGAGAAATTCACTAAACCGGCATTGTTTGCCGACTAAATCTTGAAATCCTGCCTCTGCTTCAACGGTAAGGGCTCGCTGTAACCGCGCCCAATCTATTGGGGGATTAGAAGTGCTGACACTGGGGGAAGGAGAATCCGCCATGGACCGCTCTGCAGTGAGATTAAAGACTCGTTAGGGACTTGTCCAACTTGCCCGCCAGGCTGCTGCTGCTTCGGCCACAATCCGTTCTCGTTGTTTAAGTTCAAACTCTTGTCGCAGATGATCAAATCGACCTAAAAGCTTACGAATTTGGTTGCGCCAGGCCATGGTGGTGGAGTCGGTAAATTCAATTTCTGCTAAACGCAGGTAAATCGCTGCAATTTTAGCATTTTCAGATTCCTTGCCGTCACTGGGGCCAACGGTGGCATTGAGCAGACTATTCGGACCGGCGACGGACTTGCCTGAGGCTTCAGCCTTAGCGGCCACTTCCAGCAGCAAGTCTAGCTCTTGACCAGGGAGAATGTTGGATTTTTGCAGGATTTGATTGCCAGCCTGAGATGTTGTCTCCAGAATCTGGGCGATCGCTGCTTCTAGGCGATCCTGTTGCTCTAACCCTACTGCTGGATCAAGGCCATCTTGCGCTGCTGAGGCTTCTGGCAGATCAAGAATTTCTAGACATACTTGTAACTGTTGCTGAGTTTGCTCCCCTAGCTGCTGCAGGTCCTGTTGCAACCCTTGGCGCTGATTAAGAGAGAGCTGCAGAAAGGCTTCAGGATAGTTCTGGGTGCAAAGATGATAGCTGGCCAAAATTAGCTGCTGGCGAACTGCCTGCCCCAGCGCCTCAAGATAGCTGGCATAGAGACCTTGAATTTCCTGGGCAAGCTTGAGGGCGGCTACTTGCACAGTTCTTAGTTTTGCCTCAATTTGCTGAATGTCACCCTGAGCTGGAAACATAGTTGCTTCATTTTAATCAGTTTTACATTCACGTCTCCCCAAAAGGTTGGCAAGGAAGGTACCTAAAGGTGTTAGTTACATCTTGCCCTCCTGTCCCCTAATTTTGGGGGATTCTGAGATTGAAGCTCCCCGACAGCAGCGCTCTGGCTCGGAGTAAGAGAATACTTGAGTTAACTAGCGAAACCTGAGTCAAGTGAGGGGGGTTGAGCAAGATCAACGATGCTGCTCAATTTTATTAGCTAGATGAATACGGCTGGGGGAACATGGAAAAATGAACCAAGCTTCTTGGCATGTTCTGTGTTAATTTTCCGTTTGCAGTTATAGATTTCAGAAACAACGCCGCTAGAGCCAATAACCCCCACTAAGTCAGCTTGCTTAAGACCGTTCTCCTCCATCAAGTGCTGTAATACCTGATGAGGAGCTGCATTCTCGACTGGGTAATGTTCATCTTCATACTTTTCAATCAGAACGACCCATAAGTCAAAAAGTTTATCTTCATCCGGCGTTCTATCTGGAGCGTGCATCAACTGCTCTACCAGTTCCAGAGCTTTTTTGTACTCATTCTCACTGTTGATTACCTGCGGCTGAAACCGATTTAGCAAAGAACCATAGTTGTCTTTGTTGTGACCTTTAGTAGTAAGGATCATTTTTCCATCCATCCTTGTCATAACCCGCGTGAGTGAGAATGTATTTGATAAAGATCGTTTGCCTTTGATAATCAATGCTGACAATTAAACGATACTTATTGCCCTTGATATTGAAAACAGTGAAGTTGCCAACTGCTTCAGCGCTGGAGTAAGTCTTTTGAACTTCTAATAGATTTGTCCATGTGCTTTTCTGTGCAGTTTTGTACCAGGAGTCCAGGGCAACTTTAGCGTCTGGGTATTTTGCAGAGGCTCCTCTAAGCTTGGGTTTGCTAATTACGCGCATTTGAATAGGGGTTTCATCCAACATCCTCTCATATTGAGAGGATGCGTGTCTATGCCCTTTGCACATTAACGCTTAAAAACGGGTTGGGGGTACCCAACCCGTGCAATATTTTTCATTCAAGGAGCAAGAACCCACTCCGCAAAGATAGCTTAGCCGGAAATTTGGGCTGCAACTTCCTCAGCCAAGTTGCTCTCTTGCTTTTCAATCCCTTCGCCCAAGACAAAACGACTGAAGCGGCGAACTTGAATATTTTCCCCTAGCTCGGAGATCGCTTGCTTGACCAGTTCTTCTACGGTGATACTTTGATCCCGAATGAAGGGCTGATCCATCAAGCACATTTCTTTGAGGGTTTTGTCTAGCTTGCCCTGCACAATTTTTTCTTTGACGCCTTCCGGTTTGCCTTTGAGGGCATCGGACCCCATGGCAATTTTCTTTTCCCGCTCGACAATCTCAGCCGGAATCTCACTGACCTGGATGTATTCAACATTAGAGTAGGCGGCAATTTGCTTAGCGACATCTTGCACTAAGCCTTTAAAGATTTCGTTGCGGGCCACAAAATCTGTTTCACAGTTGACCTCTACCAAAACCCCAATGCGATTGCCGGTATGGATGTAGCTGTCAATCAGCCCTTCGGCGGCAACCCGACCAGCTTTTTTACTGGCAGAGGCCAAGCCTTTTTGCCGCAGATAGTCTACGGCTTTGGTCAGATCACCCTGGGTTTCTTGCAGGGCTTTTTTGCAGTTCATCATGCCTGCGCCAGTTTTGTCGCGCAGCTCCTTTACAGTTTTTGCGGGAATGTCTGCCATTATGCTGCCTTAGTCCTTTCTAAGTTTGTATCCTGCTATTTTGATGCCGATTCCTCGCCTTTACCCTCGCCCTCATCAGCCACGGCCACGGCTTCTGTATCTTCGCCTTCGCTCTCACCTTGATCAGCTGCGGCCACAGCTTCGGTTTCCTCGCCTTGTGCGCCCAAATCTGGGCCTAGATCTGCTTCAGTGTCTTCGTAATCTTCGAAGTCTTCGCCAGTGTCTAGCTCACCATGACGCCCTTCATAGACAGCATCGGCTAACTTACCCAAAATCAGCTTAATGGAGCGAATCGCATCATCATTGGCCGGAATCGGAACATCGACCACATCGGGATCACAGTTGGTATCTAGTAGGGAGACAATTGGAATCCCAAGCTTTTGACACTCTTGAACTGCGTTGTATTCCCGTCGCTGATCGACAATCACAACCACATCGGGAATTTTGCGCATTAGCTTAATCCCGCCCAGATATTTCTGTAGCTTTTCTAATTCCCGCCGCAACATCGAAGCTTCTTTCTTAGGCAACAGGTCAAAAATGCCGCTCTCTTGCCGCCGCTCCAATTCCTTAAGGCGGTCAGCCCGAGTTTTGATTGTGGCCCAGTTGGTGAGCATGCCACCCAACCAGCGCTGATTGACGTAGTAACCGCCACAGCGAGCCGCTTCTTGGGCAATAATGCCTGCAGCCTGCCGTTTGGTTCCCACAAATAAAAATCGCTTCCCAGATTCGGAAGCAGCCCGCATATAGTCATAGGCTTGGTCCATTAGCTGAGCGGTTTGAACCAAATCAATAATGTGAACCCCGTTTCGCTCTGTAAAGATGTAAGGGTCCATCTTAGGG
>JBGTDP010000167.1:0-5363 GCA_041748255.1 Thermosynechococcaceae cyanobacterium
CAGGTCCGTTTGACTGATAGCCAAAATATCCCCAAACAAAATCCCAATCAGATTGCCCCGATAACCCTGGATAAAGCTTGCTAAAATCACCCCGATCGCCAGGGTGCCCGAGAGCACAATGCTGAGAATGTTGTCACTCCAGAGATCGGTTTGGTCGATTAAGTACAGAACTGCTAACCCAAAAATGATTGTAAACGGCAACACCATCCAGGTGGGCTCAATTTGAAGCAGCACTCCCAGGACAATGCCTACCAAGGCCGCGTGTCCCACAGCATGACTAAAAAAGGAAAGTTGCTGCAATGTGACAAAGCATCCCAGCAGCCCCCCCAACATCCCCATTAAAATTGCCCCAATCATCGCCCGCTGCATAAACGGTAGTTGCAGCAGGGAAGCAAAATCGCTGACTTGCCCAGAGGCAGCCAGGGGCAGAAACCAGTCAAGCATTCCTAGAAATCTCAGCAAAAATTAGTGGTGGTGTTGATAGCGACTAAAAGCTGGACCATAGGCTTCTAGCAGGGTTTGAGTTGAGAGCGCTGTCTCTGGTTGACCATCACAGATTAACCGGCGATTTAGACAAAGGACGCGATCGCTGTGGTGGCTAACCATCTCTAAATCGTGGGAAACCTGCAAAATGGTCCACCCTTGCTCCCACTGCAACTCATGCAGCAGCGTATAAAAATCTGCTTCCCCCTGCACATCAATAGCTGCACAGGCTTCATCCAAAATTAATAGCCGCCGGGGCATCACCAGGCAATAAGCCAGCAAAACACGTTTGAGTTCCCCAGCACTGAGGGTTCCCAGGGGCTGATCCCGCAGATAGGTGGCCCGAACTCGCTCCAGGGCTTGATAGATGGCGGCTTGCTTTAACGGATCAGACTGCCAAGGCAGTTTTATTCCCCTTCCTGATGCCTGGGCTGGAAACCACCCTAGACCGACAAACTCTGCCACCGAGAGCGGAAACCCCCGCTCAAATTTAAAGTTTTGGGGAATATAACCAATTGAACGCCGCCATAATCTAAGTTTTTCAAGGGGACGACCCAGAACTTCGACACTTCCGGTCGAGCAGGGTATCAGTCCGAGGAGCGCTTGAACTAAGGTGCTCTTACCAGCGCCGTTGGGTCCCACGATCGCTGTGTTGGTTCCCGCAGCTAATGTAAAGGAAACCTCTTCAACGGCTAAATGACTGCCCTGATACACACTTAAATTTTCTACCCTCAATGCCGCCGCTGATTGGGGATCATTCATCGGTCCGCCCCATCACTAAGGGATCTCAGGGTTGGCAATTTGATCATGATTCTCATTCCCTTCATCATAGTCTGCTTAAGGGGCCTCAGCACTTCCAGCAGTCAGCAGCCTCTCAAATCCAGTTTCCGGGGTCCAGCGAACTGCTCCATCCCGCTGAGTCCAGTAAAGGGGAATCTTAGCGGCTGCAAGCTGCTCAATTGTCCCCGCCGCCAATTCTGGGGAGGAGACAATCACCACCTGGGGCTGGAGAGCTTTCACTAAAGAAACCGGGAGCTGCTGGCCTGACCACCACAAAACTTGCGGTCTGGCCAGACCTACAGCGCTGTTAACCCAGGCTTGCTGCTCAAGCTGAAGGTTATCCAGAAGTAACCAATTTAGGCTGCCAATTTGCAGCTTCATGGCCAGGGGTCGCGTTCTGATTAGCCCTGCTTGGGTAGAAGCAACTGAAAGGGTTTGCCCAGGCTGTAAAGGCTGGTAGGTTTCAGCGTTAGATTGTATAGCTGTGAAAGTTTGCTGTTCTGCTGCTGTGGGAGTGGTTTTAGGGAGATCACTCCCAGTTGCGATCGCAAATTGGGGCAAAATCTCTAGCCAGCCACTCTCAGCCCCCAGCCAGGTATCAGCTGCGATCGCCCAGTCGATTTGATTGATTCCGGCTTGCCTTAAAAAAGGCAGCACCGTCAACTTAGCTGTCCGCCGGTCTCCGGCATTAATCAGGGTTGTGGTTCCCCGCTCCTGAATCACCATGATTGGCACTGGGGTATCTGCCAAGATCGTTGCCTGGAATCCTGAAGTTTGAGGCCAAGTTGGAATCATCACCAGGCCCAAGGCTATCAGGAGGGTTAGCCGCCAGTGAGCTTGCCACCACCGCCCCACCAAAACTAAACCAAGCAATCCATACAAAGCTCCTAACTGCCAGATAGAAATCGTGCCGGTGGCAATTGTGGTTCCCGGCAGTTGAGCCACAAATTTCACCAACCCCAGCAGAAAATGGCTGGGATAATAGAGCAACCAGGCTAAACTACTCCCTGCCAAAGGCCATACCAGGGCAACCCCACTACTGATCACCCCACCAATGGTTACAACTGAAATTAACGGAGCAGTGATCAGGTTGGCAAAGATGCTGTAGGGCGCAAAGCTGCCAAATTTAAATAATTGCAGCGGTAGTGTCCAGATAAAGGCCGCCACAGGCACGGCAATTAAAGGTGCGATCGCGGGGGGCAGCCAGTCCAGTCGTTCAACAATCCTCGGTACGGTCACGATTAACCCCAGGGTTGCTAAAAAGCTCAATTGAAATCCCAAATCCCAGATCCACAATGGGTTAAACAGCAGCAACAACACCGCCGTGGCCAGGAGAACTCCGGTGGATCTAATTTGACGTCCCCTCACCAGGGCAATCAAGCCCGCAGATCCCATAATTGTGGCGCGCAACACCGAGGGCTCAAATCCACTCAAACTGGCAAAGATGACCAAGGCAGTGATCCCCAGCCCCATCTGTTCTGGGTTCGACAACCGGCGACTGAGAGCCAAAACCACAGCCAAAATCAAGGAGGTTTGAAACCCTGATGCAGCCAGGGCATGGGCCAATCCTACTTGGGTAAACTTGTCCCGGACCTCCCAAGGTAAGCTTACGGCGCGACTGCCGAGAACCATGGCACTCACTAGCGGTCCCTCAGGAGTGCCAAGCCAGCGAGCCTGGGCAATTGAAATTCTTTGCCGTACCGCCCACCACCCCCAAGTTGAGCCTTGGCTGAGGACTTTTAGATTTAGCCCCCTGAGTCCAGCAAAGACGCCTTCTTGGTTTAGATAAGCCTGAAAATCAAACCCCTGGGGGTTTGCCGCCGGCTTTGGGTGGTACAGGACCCCAGTGACGGCGACTTTTTGCTGGGGATGAAGACTGCTAACCGCTGGGGCCGGAAGGGTGACATAAAGCTTTCCGGTGACCAAGCGTCCCAGGGCCGATTCATTGGTTGCTGAAGCCTGGCGAAGCTGAGTTGCCCTGATCCAGATTTGCCCGCGTTGACTTCGCGTTAGCCGGGGCATCTGCTCCACTCGGCCCTGAACGGTTACAACTTCTTGCTGATTCCCTGGTGCAGGAATGAATCGACTGATATCGTTGAGTCCCGGTTGCGGCAGTCGAATTTGAAAGTAGAGGGTGGCCAGCAATCCAATCCCCCCCGCCAGCACCCAAATCCTGGCCGGGGGGCCGACTCGCCCCAACTGCAGCCAGGACCACCGAGGTTGTTGCCAGCGGCAAATTGCAGCACCAATCCCCAAAAGTAGGATAATCATGCCTCCTCCCGGAATGCCTGTGGCTAGCAAGCCGAGAATGTAAGCCAGACTTAGGGCAACACTGTCAATTGAGCGCATTCTAAGCTTCGTTCAACGCACTAAACGCTGCTAAAACCGGTTTAAATAGACCAGCCTAACTTCAAGCCAAAGGCTACATGTAAGATTAAAAGACCAAGAATTCCGCTTCCCAGGTAAGCATGGGTTGTGCGAAGCCCCCCTTCCCTAAATCCTGTTAAGGCAATCAGACCGTTAATTGCCAGCAGTAGAAGCACAGCTGATCCCGTCCAGAAATGCAGGCTTTCCATAATCGGTTGCTGCTGCATCACTAGAGACAGAACGCCCCCAGTGTAGCCCAGGGCCAGAAAAAGCAGCATCCAGGGCGCTAGTTTGCGGTGATCTTCACGACTTTTCTCAGCAACGGCCTTATCTTGAGCAAGTCGGCCTCGCCAACCCGCCAACCCGACAAAACTTGCCATCATAAAAATAACCATTGCCATCATCAGCGGATGTCCCCACTGAACAATCGGTTCAGGGATGCCAAGACTACGAAGATGGCTAGCGATCGGGGCTAGCAGGTTGCTGAGAGAATCACCCATGATTTTTAATGGCCTATTCTTTGGGCGGAAATTGCTAAAGGCGGCTGATCCTCAGAAGCTTTTTTTAAAAGCGGAAAGCCCAAAGTTTCCCGTTGCTGTAAATAAAGCTGGGCCACTTGTCGGGCAAGATTGCGAATTCTGCCGATATAGCGGGTTCGCTCCGTCACCGAGATTACCCCTCTAGCATCTAGCAAATTAAAGCTATGGGAGCATTTGAGCACGTAGTCAAGACTCGGCAAAACCAGCCCCTGTTGCAGCAATTGCCCTGCCTCTTGCTCGTAGAGATTAAACAGCGTAAACAGTAACTCTGGATTAGAGGCTTCAAAGTTATAGGTTGATTGTTCTATCTCCCCCTGCAGATGCACGTCTCCGTAGGTGAGTTGATCATTCCAGTGAATCTTAGCGATCGCCTCCGTCTTCTGAAGGTACATCGTTAAGCGCTCTAACCCATAGGTAACTTCAATCGAGACCGGACGGCAATCAAGCCCACCACATTGCTGGAAGTAAGTAAACTGGGTGATCTCCATCCCATCGAGCCAGACTTCCCAGCCCACCCCCCAGGCGCCAACCGCAGCGTCTTCCCAGTTATCCTCGACAAACCGAATGTCATGATCTTCTGGGCGAATTCCCAACTCCCTCAGAGACTCTAGATAAACCTCCTGAATATCATCGGGTGAGGGCTTAATCAAAACCTGGTACTGGTAATAGTACTGATAGCGATTAGGATTCTCGCCGTACCGTCCATCCGAAGGACGGCGACAGGGCTCTACATAGGCAACAGACCACGGTTCAGGTCCGATCGCTCTTAAAAAGGTATGCGGACTTTTAGTCGCCGCTCCCTTTTCCACATCGTAGGATTGCACAATCAAGCAACCACGGTTACTCCAAAATTGATGGAGGGTTGCAATCACCGACTGAAAGTTCACCAGTTTTGCCCTCGGATGATTATCAATGTCTCTCTAAATGGCCTATGCCTAGGCTTGTAAAGGTTAAAGCAACAGCAATCCAAATCTTAATCCAAAAACATCCTACGAACCAGTTGACACCTACAAGTAAAGTTGCTAGCTTAGTAAAGCGCTTGAGAGAGGAACCCCTTGAAACAAGCGTATTCAGGACCTAGACAACGATATAAGTTTGAGAGCCAAAGTAATTTACCTCGTCAACAAATAAAGTCTCATTTAGGTACTTTTAGGAGTACTTGAGGGAGCAAATCAAAGAGCTAAGAAACTCTAC
>JBGTDP010000168.1:0-6708 GCA_041748255.1 Thermosynechococcaceae cyanobacterium
ATATCTTAAGCGGTTTCGAATTCTATCGGAGCGCTATCGCAATCGCCACAGGCGTTTTGCCTTGCGCTTCAACTTGATTGCTGGACTCTACAACTATGAATTGCCTCAGCCATGCTGACCTTTTGCAAGAACTCTATTGTAGAGCTATCAGAGCAGCCAAAAGCAGCATGAGCCAGGAAAAATCAGCAAATCATCACATAGCTCCAACCCACCTGAAAAACCTGCCCTGACCCTCCACACCTCAAAATATGCTGCTTAGGCAGGCTAGCTATGAACTTTCGGAAATTCTCGCTCTGCTCGGCCCCCGAATCGCTACGCGACCGTTCGAAGCTAGCCAGGGGTTTCCCCTGGACCCCCAACCCTGAATCTTTAACCCAGCATCCCTGAGAAATCACACATGATCAACACACCAACACTTCAAGAACTATTAGGGGAAGTATTTGAAGATACTCAAGTTGAAATACCTGAAAAAGTAGAGCGAAAAAACAAGCTCAGCTTCGTCATCAGTGATGAAGAACTTGAACTGCTCAACCAAACCAGAGGAAGTATAAAGCTAAGTGAATATCTCAGGGCTGTACTTTTCAAACAAAGGCTACCGATACCCTGTGCTTCTATCCCTGCAGTGAATCGTGAGACCTTAGTGCAGCTAAACAGGATGGGTAGTCTGCTCAATCAACAGGCAACCGCCCTCAACACCGCCAAAAGTCTTAACAGCTTCTCTGGAATCTCTCAGCAGTACCTTCAGCACTGCCTAGTGCAACTAGAAGAACTCAAAATTGAACTCAATCAGCTCGGACGAGAAATTGTCCTCCTGAATACTGGAACTGGAAGCAACCAAGATGATAGGCAAGATCTCTAAGAGCGGCAGCTTCAAAGCATTGATTGACTACCTAGACAAAGAGAACGCCGTCGTCCTAGGAACAAATATGTACGGCCAGAACAACCGGGAATTAACAGCAGAATTCATGATGATTCGAGACCTCAACCCAGGCATTCGGCAACCCGTCTTACACGCCTCTTTCTCCTTAGTACCCGGAGAAACCTTGACCAACGAACAATTTACAGAAGCCTGCGAAACCTGGATGGAGAAAATGGGGTTTGACCTCACCTCAAATCAGTACAGGATTGTCCGCCATAAAGACACCGAACACGAGCACACACATCTTGTCATCAACCGAATCGATATACTCAGTGGCAAAGTAGTCATTGATAGCTTTGACCGATACCGGAGTCAGGAAATCATTCGTCAGCTAGAACAGACCTATGCCCTAGAACCCGTCGCTTCCAGTTGGCAGACCTTCAAGAAACTGGATCAGGAGCTAGCCCTGACTCCAGAGCTTTCTAGCCGCAAAGAACTAGCCCACAAGATTGAACAGGCAGCGGAGGATAAGCCCACCATGCCCCAATTTTTCCAGCGACTTGCAGAGCAACAGATCCAAGCTAAAGTGCAGTTTACCCGTAACGGTAAACCTAGGGGAATCACCTACCAGGAAGCAGCTGAGGAAAAAGTCGCTGGGAATACCCTTGGAAAAGCCTACAGCTTTCCCGGACTCCAGAAGTATCTGAAGGTCAACTACGACCCAGCCAGAGATAACCAGGAATTAGTGGACATTTTTCAGCGCTCACGACAGCAACAAGCATCACAGTCAGTCAGAGAACCTGCCCGCCAAGAGCTGGAATTGCAGCCATCTCAACTATCCTTAGAAACTGAGAAAAACTTGTCTCAGACAGAGGAAAAAACTCAGCAGGTCTGGGAACCCCAATATGGAATTCCTGCAATCCAGGACCTGATTAAAGCAATTCCTACAGATCTCTCCCAGCCACCACCTGGAGCCCCCAACCCACTTAACAAACAGCGAGAAAAAGCCCAGACTGTTTATCAAAAGTGGGCTAGCCAAGCCAAGGCAATTTATCACGTTAGGGAGCCAAAGGACATTGATCAGCGGATTGCCTTCCTGATGCACAAGCGGCAGCACTCCTCCGAGCAGATTACCCAGGTCTTAGCCCAAAGTCCTGTTGTGCAGGAATTAGTGAAGCGCGATGTCTCCTACGCCCAGAGCTACTCACAATTTTGCCAATCTCAATCTGCAGCCAATCAAGCCCCCTGGCAAGCCAAGCTGGACCAGTACCGCAAGTCCATAGAGGCACAGCGTCAGCGCCAAGAGCAGCAGCGCCTTGCCCTAGAGCGCCAGCAAAGACTGCAGCAACAACGACAACACAACCTGGAATTGCTAGGTCAGTGGCAGGAAGTAGCAATCGCCTTAGGCAAACCTGCAACCTATGTAGAGCGAATTCAAGCAGTTACAGCAGACTATCAGCGGGGTCTACCGCTATCAGAGCAGACCAAAGCCGCAAGGCAGCAGGACATAGCCACTTATCAGCAACAGCTGCAGGTGCAAGACCAGCACAGAGGATTCAGTTTGTAAATCTGACAATACTCTCCCGCCCCCCATGGTCAAGATCTTACTCACGAGCCCTCAGCCCTGGGTCAAGGGTCATCCGACCTCAATAGAGGCGCAAAGCGCCCTTGACCCAGGGCAGCTCGTGACAGAATCTTTTTTTATAGAGGGGCGGGGGGGGATGTGTCTTTATTTAAGGGAGAACTTGCATGAAGCTTGAGGATTTAACTCATGACCAGGTGAAGGAATACATTCATACTGAGCACCACCAGAAGGGTCGTCCCATGTGCCAAGTGATTCAGGAGGTGGTGGCGGTACGGGAAGACTTTATTTTATTGCCTGTCAACCCCGAAGTTGCGAAGGTCATAATGCTAAAGGCTCTGGGCAAGAACAATACTTTACGGCAGGTTCAGCAGCTACAAGAAATCGCCTTAGCATTAGGGGGTGCTGCAGGTTCCCGTTTAGGGAAACACTTGGACTACGCTAAACCAGCAATTGAAGGAGCGAAATGAAATATCGCTGGAGCGCTGACTGATACAAGGGTTTTGTTCAATCTCGTTCATGAGAACTTCTGCCTGCCGCGCAGTTAACAGAAAGAAAAGCTTGCGCCAATTGCTCTCTAGCTCAAGACGTTATTCCTTTCCCCAGTTTTTTCCAGTCTCTACAACCGCAGTTGCATTTCCCATCCTGACTAAATAAAAGAAGTTTTCTACTATTCTATTAAGAGTTTTTGAAAATATCTGTGAGGATGAATAGGGTGGATATACTGAATTCAATCCATATAAGGCCCCATTTAGGGGTATTATGTCGATTTTTAGCCATTTAACACCCTCATTGAGGTATATAGGAGAACGTTTGTCTGTCTATGATTCTGATCTAGGGTGTTATGTGGACTAGCATCAGCCTAATAACTAGTTCGGCAAGATAAGAAATGACACTAACCAAACTGAAGTATGAGAAGTAAAGAAGACTACGACAAAATTATTGCTGCCAATAATGAGAGTAATTCTCAGCAGCCTGCTCTCAGCGACGAGCAATTAGCTGTCTGTTCAAATGCAGACGAATCCAACACCATCACGATATGCAAAGACCAGCAAATTCCAGACGGTTTCGTGATTATTGCTCAAACAACCAATTTCCAATGTCCATCAAACCTAGATAACGCCTGGATAATCAAGCGTCCAGGCCAGCGCGAGCTAGTGTGCGCCGTTTCACCGATTCCTCCTGGCTACGTTATCACAGGTCGAGATACTAATTTCCAATGTCCATCAAACCTAGACAACGCCCTTCGGATTCAGAAGGTCTGATACCAACCAAGCCGAACAAGGCGCTGCAGCGGATAACGTTCGCCGGGGCTAGCGCCCCTGGACCCCAATACCGCTCCTGGGAAACAAAAATGGCATACGCGATTTGCCGGATTGCCAAACTCAAAAACGGCGGCTCAATCACCGCCTCTGAAAAGCATACCCTACGTCAGCGAGAAACCCCCAACGCCGACTTGACAAAACTCAACGAGCGCTTTATTGGCAATCCCCCCGGTAGTGCCACTCTGGAGCAGGAGGTATTTAACCGCATTGGCCAACAGAAGATTCGCAAAGATGCTGTCCTTTGCGTCGAGATCCTAATGACCCCCAGCCCCGAATACTTCCGACCCCAAGACCAAGGCAAAGCCGGGAAATGGGATAGCCAGCAGCTAGAGGATTGGAAGCAAGCCCATCACCACTGGCTGAATCAAAAGTTTGGCGACAAGATTGTTCGAGCCGAGCTGCACTTAGATGAAGCCACCCCCCACATCCATGCTTACCTGGTGCCCCTGGATGACAAAGGCAAGCTCAACTGCAAAAGCCACTTTGGGGGTCGAGCAAAACTAAGTCAGTTTCAAGATAGTTACGGACAAGCCATGGCCCCTCTGGGACTTGAGCGAGGGATTAAAGGTAGTCGAGCTACCCACACCCAGATCAAGGACTACTACGCCGCCGTCACCAAACAACCTGACCAGACGCTAACCCCGGACGAGATTAATCATCAGTTAGCCGACCGGCAGCGGGTGATCAAAGAAAACACCGAACTAGAGGAAACCGCCAAAGGACTGGCCCAAGACAATCAACAACTGACCCAACAGCTCCAGGGCCTGCAACTGCAACTGCAAACCCAGCAGCAGAAAACCTCAACCTGGAGAACTAAATATCACGGCATGACTACCCAGTTGCGGGAGCTGCCCCCAACCCAGGTCGCCCATGAGCTGGGTTGGGGGCAGACCCCAAGGACAAACACAAGTGGCGGAGTCAAGACCACACCCTCAACATCACCGGCAGCAAGTTCTATGACTTCAAGGAACTCAAAGGAGGCGGGGGAGCCATAGACCTGGTGATGTATTTAGAGAAATGCAACTTCACTGAAGCCACCCACTGGCTCCAGGACCGCTTTGGGGAACCGGCTACCCTCCAGACGGTGATCCGGCAGACTGAGGAAGTGATTTCTCAGGGGCAACAGCAACCGTTCATCCCGCCGGAAAAATCAGATGCGAACTGGCCGCTGGTGCGGGAGTATCTAACCCGGACTCGGGGTCTGCCAGCCAAGCTGGTGGACCAGCTGCACCAAGAGGGGTTAGTCTATGGAGATCAGCGGCAGAATGCAGTTTTCATAAGACAGTCGTTTGAGGGGGGAAGTGGTGGGGGCTTCATTGCGGGGAACGGCTGGGAAGAACAATGCTTTCAAGGGATTAGCCTCTGGCACTCGTAGATCCCAAGGATGGTTTAACACCAGCGCCGGTGGCTGGGAGCAAGAGCCAATTCAGCGGGTAGTCATAGCTGAGTCAGCGATTGATGCCCTGTCCTATCAAACCTTGCACCCACCCCAGGAGAAAACCCTGTACCTGTCTACGGATGGAGCTGGGTTTGTGCCAGTAGAGCAGCTGCAGCGGGTTCCCCAGGTGACGATTGCCCTAGACCAGGATGAGGTGGGAGAGGAAATGGCGGAGCGGTTGATGGAGGAGTTACCCCAAGCTAGTCGTCATTCACCGGCTGCTAAGGATTGGAATGAGGATCTGAAGGTCCAGCTGCAAGCGTTGCAGGAGCAGATGCGGGAGCGACGGTAGCGTAGCCAAGAGCAAACCTATAGAAGAGGATTAGGATTTAGCCGCTAACCTTGATTTGCATACCCTGTGGGTAGGTTTGAAAACGGGTTTGTAGCAATAGATAATGAATCCTAAAAAGAGAACAATGTAACGACTGTCTCAGGTATTAAGAATGATGGAACCAATAGTTAAGACTAACTGTATCTCTGAAGTCAAAGGCGTAAAAAAAATATAGAAGATGTAGCATTATGCCTCCTAGAAAAGGGCACATTCGGCGTGTAGGCTCAGTCGCAGATGAATTACTTTATAAATCGAGAGAAGCGGCTTTGGCTGCTGTACAAATTTTTAATAATCCACAAATTCTTTTTAAGTCAGAAATTTTTATAGTTATAATGTGTGTTGCATGGACATATCTTCTCCATGCTTATTATCGAAAAAATAAAATTGAATATAGATACTTTAAACCTGTAGGTGCAAGACGAATTTTTGATAAGACTAGATATGGAGCATATAAACATTGGGAACTTGAACGTTGCCTAAATGATGCAAGCAGTCCAATAGATAAAGACACAGCAAACAATCTACGCTTTTTAATTGGTCTACGTCATGAAATTGAGCATCAAATGACAACGAGAATTGATAATTATCTTAGTGCTCGCTTCCAGGCTTGTTGTCTGAACTTTAATGACTATATCAAAAAGCTATTCGGTAATAAAAAAAGTATTGATAAGTATCTCTCGTTTAGTCTCCAATTCTCTTCCATTACCGAAAATCAAGCCGATACATTAAATGGAGCTGAAACTCTGCCTAACTATATTGAAAGATTCATTGAGGGTTTCAATGGACATCTCTCTGATGAAGAATTTAATCATCCTAGATTCGGCTATCGGGTTCTTTTTGTTGCAAAAACAGCTAATCATAAGGGTCAGGCCGATCAAGTCATTGAGTTTGTTAGATCTGATTCTAAATTAGCTGATAATGTCAATAAAGCTTATACCGTTATTAAAGAAACTGAACGTCCTAAATACTCACCTAAAAAGATTATAGATATGATGCATTCTGAAGGATTTCCTCAATTCAGAATACATCATCACACAGTGCTATGGAAAAAACTAGATGCCAAGAATCCTGCTAAAGGTTTTGGTGCTCTTGTTAATGATAAGAACTGGTACTGGTATGAATCATGGGTTGAAGAGGTTAGGAAACATTGTCAGCGGTCAAAAAATATATATA
>JBGTDP010000169.1:0-3739 GCA_041748255.1 Thermosynechococcaceae cyanobacterium
CCCTGGAGAGAGTGATCAAAGAGCGAGAAAGCATTGTGGAGGTTCTGCTTGATGTTTTCTATCGGCTCGATCTTGAGGGTAATCTAGTCTGCTGGAACCAAAAATTAGAGACCTTAACGGGTCTTTCCCCTAGAGAACTAGCGGGCAGATCGGCCTTGAGATTTTTCCCTGAATCAGAAAGAACAACGATCGCCAGTGCAATTAGAGAGGTTTTTGACAAGGGCAAAGCAATGGCTCAGGGACATCTGGTTGGTCAGGGAGACGAGTTGCTCTTGCATGAGTGGAGTGGGGTCAGACTGCAAGATGAAACCGGCAAGGTGATTGGCATCACCGGCATTGGTCGAGATATTACCCAGCGAAAGCATATTGAGCAGCAGCTCCACTACAGCGCCTTTCATGATGCCTTAACCGGTCTATCCAACCGAGCTTTGCTAATCAACCAGCTAAAGGATTTACTCACAGAAGCTAACCGCAGTAAAGCCGAGCTGTTTGCCGTTTTGTTTTTAGATGTGGATCGCTTCAAAGTCATTAATGATAGCCTGGGGCACTTGCTAGGGGATCAGTTACTGGTTGCTATTGCCGACAGATTAGAGGCTTGTCTCCGCCCTATAGATACAGCGGCCCGAATGGGGGGGGATGAATTTATCATTCTGCTTAAAAATCTCCCACAATCTAGCAATGCCGTGCTGGCTGCCAAACGGATACAGGATCATCTAAAATTCCCGTTTATTTTAGGAGGGCAAAAGGTATCCATCACCGTGAGCGTGGGGATTGCCTTTTGTGGCAAGGTCTCTGAACAAGCAACCTACACCTATCAGCAACCAGAGGGGCTTTTGCAAGATGCGGACATTGCCATGTACCAGGCCAAGGCCCAGGGCAAGGACCGCCATCAAATCTTTCAGCCAAGGATGCGGGCGCAGGCTATTGCCCACTTGCAACTAGAGAATGACCTGCGCCAAGGAATTGAGCAGCAACAGCTTCGGGTTTTCTATCAGCCTGTTGTTTTACTCGAAACTGGAGTGATTATTGGTTTTGAGGCCCTAGTCCGCTGGCAACATCCTCAACGGGGACTTTTGTCTCCAGGGGAATTTATCCCTGTTGCTGAAGAAGCTGGATTGATTAATGCCATCGATCAATGGGTCATGCATCAGGCCTGTTATCAAATTCGTAGCTGGCAAGGGCAGTTCACAAACTCCTCACTATCAATCAGTGTCAACCTGGATACCAACCGGTTCAATCTGCCCAATTTAGTTGAGCAAGTTAGCGAAACTCTGCGAGAGACAGGTTTGACCGCTGCCAGTTTAAAACTTGAAATTACTGAAAATGTCCTGATGGAAAATGCCCAGGAGGCAAGTGCTACCCTGACTCAATTACAAGCCTTGGGGATCGAGTTGGCGATCGATGACTTTGGGACAGGCTACTCATCCCTAGCGCGGCTTCATCAGCTTCCGATTAGCGAGTTAAAGATTGATCGCTCCTTTCTGAACCAAGCAGAAAAGAGTGAAGCAAAATTAGAGTTGATTAAACTTGTCTTGACCCTGGCCGATTACTTAAAACTCAGCGTGACCGCAGAGGGCGTGGAAACCGCAGAGCAACTTCAGCAGCTTAAGGGGCTGAACTGCAAGTACGGCCAAGGCTACTTCTTTGCCCGTCCTTTAGCTGCAATAGACGCTGAGGCGTTGATGATTAACCAGCCCCACTGGCAACAAAAGGCTTTGCAAGCTTGACTCGGTGATAATCCTAACGCCGAATGCTGCCATTGGGCATTGTTGCTCCCACCAGCATTGCTCCAACCAGATCAGTCCCCTGCAGATCTGCGGCAAACAGATTCGCTTTGCTTAAGTTTGCCCCACTAAGGGTTGCCTGACCGAGGCTTGCCTGTCTCAAGTCAGCAGCTTCTAAATTAGTCCCAATTAAGGTTGCCTGTATCAAAATGGTGCCGACTAAAAAGGTTTTGCTTAAATCTGCCCCGGTTAGGGTCGCACCCATCAGATTCGCACCGCTAAGATTTGCCCCCTTGAGGTTGGCGTGGCGTAGATCTGCCCCCCGTAAGTTGGTGCCACTGAGATTGGCTTTGCTCAAGTCTCTGTTAAACAGGTTGACGTTGCGAAGATCTAGCCCGCGCAAATTGGCCCCATGAAAACCATCGCCTGCTGCCTGCTGACTGAGGAAGTCGTTTGCCTTCCAGGTTTTATTTAAGTCATTCACAAGTTATACCTTATGGCTTAAGGCAACTAGGTTAACAACAAAAGGTGAACGGGCTGTGAAGCTCTGGCAACTGTGGCTAATTGGTAAAATCCCTACCGACTGCCGAGGGGATTGGACCGAATCCAGAATCCTTTCCTTAGCTGAGAACCTGATCGAGACTTGTTTCAATTGCCTGCTCAACAGGTTTTTGAGAGAGTTGTTCCACCTGGGCCTCTAGCTGATCGCAGCAGTGGCGGACCAGATGTAAGCCCTCTTGGCGGGAAAGATGCTCTGTCACCGGCGGAAAAGCTTGTAAAAGATCTGCCTCTGTTGTTCGATAGCTGCCTTGATCCGTGCGAAACTTGCTCAGCACCTTTGCATCATTACCTTGGCAAACAAATTCTAGAATTGAATCTAGATAAAGGGCCACGGCTTTACTGTTGACACCTTCGGTAACTGCACCGTACAGCAGTTCGCCATTGAGGTAGTTAAAGTCGGGCACATTCAGTTGCGAATCACTCCACTCAAAGATCTGGAGGTCTGGCTGTGGTTTAACCGTTAAGCCCTCCTGTCGGACTCGATTGGCCGCGCTCACAACTAACGTGATCAGCGCCAAGGTTCGCTCGGGGTAGTTGCTGTCCATTCCGCGTAGCTCAACCGTTCCCAAACGATTTAGGCGCAACGGGTTCCAACCAGCGGTTAGAAATTCACCCCCTGATTCCCAAAACAGGTGGCGTTCAATGTCAGCGCGATCCATTGCTTCTAGCCAGGTATAGTAGCGATGGAAATGCTGGACAATTAAATCCTCTATCCGGTCAGCATAGGGCATTAGACCCCCCACTGGCTGCAGATAGGTATAAACGCCTTCCCAGCCAAAGTAGTCACTGCCGCGATAGTGGACGGTGCGGGTTGCCATGCCGTCGACTTGGCCCTCAAAAAATGGACAGGCGCGAGACAGGGCAATTAAGGCGGTGTCCAGGGCAGTTAACAGGTTATAGAGGTTTAGGGTTTCTGCCCGAGCTTCGGCGGAGGCCCCGTAGGCAATTCCCACGGTTCGGTCAATAATCCCGGCTGGTAGCTCTAGATGCAGATGGGTGCCGATGCACTTGCCGGCATTCTTAAACCGCTCTCGCCCGACGGTACGCCCCTGGAGATGGTAGTTGAGCTTGTCCCGCATCACCGGCATGAGATGCAGAGGATAGGTGGAGAGGGGATAGAGCCTTAGATCCAGTTGTTTGGCGATCGCTAGGGCAATCTTGAGGATCTTTAGATATTCCTGGGTTAATTCGGTTAAATTTTGGGCTGGGATGGTATTAATCTCAACCATATTCTTGACAAACTCAGGGGCAAAGCAGGAGTCGGGGAGCCCCTGTTCGGTGGCGGCGGCTTTGGCAGCTTCGAGGAAATCATCCGCCCGATTGGAGGGAACGCCTTCGGCATCTACCAAAAAAAACTCTTGTTCTAAGCCCAGACGACGGTTATCTTGATTCATGATATTTTCTCGACTACGCGGAGCGGTTATTGAGCTTGGCTAGAGGAACTGGCAATGACT
>JBGTDP010000170.1:0-3188 GCA_041748255.1 Thermosynechococcaceae cyanobacterium
GTTTGAATCCGCTGATAGTCAGCGATCACCTCAGCCAGGGTGGGGCCATACTTGCGGCAAATCTGTTTGAGCACCCCGAAGCGCTCCTCAACCGCCTGCAGCCGCTGGGGGTCTGTTTCCAGGGCATCGCCGTAGGTATTAATCCCTCGACCCGCTTCTTCAACTTGGGTTAGGGCCTCGCTGACTAGGGCCAGAATCGGCTGGATTTGAGCATCGTAGCGGCTCATATCCTCTAAAGTGGCCTGGGCCTCCCCCAACAAATCGGCACAAGCCATCCCCCCGGTGTCGTTTTGATAGAGGGCCTGATAGACTTTATAGCTCTGCTGCTGTAGTTCCACGCTGTGAGTGAGGCGCTGTAGCTCCTGCTCCAGTTGAGTCAATTCTTCTGGATCTTCAAGGCCCACTTCTGCCAGTTCCCGCGCTTGATACTTAAGTAAATCAAGCTGCTGCAACCGCTGGCGCTCATTTTGGCGATAGACCCCCAAGGCTTGTTGGGCCTGCTGAAAGGTGCTAAAGGCAACGGCGACCTGCTGGCGCTGCTGGATCAGCCTCTGGCCCCCAAACCCGTCCAGCCACTCCCGCTGAACGCCTGTCTGCTCCAGTTGGACTGTTTGCCCCTGGGCCGTCATCTCAATCAAGCGATCGCGCAGCGCTTCGACCTGCTGCTTGTTGACCACCACCCCATTTAAGCGCGATCGGCTACGCAGATTTCCCTGAGGATTGGCAATTTCACGGGTGCAGATTAAGACGCCTCCTTCTAGCGGTTCCATGTCCTCAGCCACTAACCAGCTCTCCAGAGCCGGGTTAAGACTAAAGCTTGCTTCCAAAAGGGCGCGATCGCTGCCGGTGCGAATCATCCGGCTGCTAATCTTACCGCCCAAGAGGGTATCAATCGCATCTAAAATAATCGACTTGCCCGCGCCGGTTTCACCGGTCAGCACATTTAACCCCGGCGTAAAGGTTAACCCCAGGTGATCAATTAAGGCAAAGTTTTCAATCTGCAGAGAGAGCAGCATCGGGCAGAACAAGTCTTGCAGGAGGAGGTGATTTAGGAGGAAATGAAGATAAGCTCTATAAAATACACCAGCACCATAGCCTTTGATTTCCTCAGCTTTAGTTTATCCTCTTCGGTTGGGGAGTGATGATTTGGTCAACCCTAGCTTTAATTGATTTCAGCGGCTGATCACAGTTGTTACAATGCTTTACAGCATAGATTAATTTAACCGCCTTGCCAAAACCGGCGGTCCTTCCTGGTTAGACCTGACCTTTTAATTTCAACCTTCGCTTCTCCCAGTAATGAAACTAGCAGATACAGATGCCCCGATTCCTTCTCAATCCGCTTCAATTCAGGAGGGGCAGTCGAATCAGGCGATCACGGTGGAGATGGTGGGCACCGCTTCCCCACCCCTGCCAGCGACAGCGACAGCTGAAGCGGTAGACCCACAGGCCGCCCTGCGCTATAACCCCGAGGCGATCAATCAACGCTATCGCGGACGGCCTTTGCCAGTCCTCAATCGTTGGTTTCAGATCCTGTGGCCCCTGATAACGTTTATGCTGGGGCGCTGGTGGGAGCGCAAAGTTGGACAGACCGAAAACCAACAGCGACGGCGAGCGGCGCGGCTGCGAGAGATTTTGACTCGCTTAGGACCGGCCTACATCAAGATCGGCCAGGCATTGTCAACCCGGCCAGATGTGGTGCCGCCAGCTTACCTGGAGGAACTGGCAAAATTACAGGACCAGTTACCGCCTTTTCCGAACGCGATCGCCTATCAATTTATTGAAGAAGAGCTTGGCAAGCCCCCGGACCAGATTTATGCAGAGCTGACCCCTGCCCCGATCGCCGCTGCTTCCCTGGGACAGGTTTATAAAGGTAAGTTGCCCAGTGGCGAAACTGTGGCAGTTAAGGTGCAGCGCCCCGGCCTGGCGGAGCGAATCACTTTAGATGTTTATATTCTCAGGGGACTGGCCGCCTGGGCCCAAAAAACCTTTAAAACCATCCGCAGTGACCTGGTGGCAATTTTAGATGAGTTTGCCAGCCGCCTGTTTGAAGAGATGGATTATATCCATGAGGGCCAAAATGCCGAGCGCTTTGCCAAGCTCTACGGTCATCTAACGGATATTTATGTGCCCCAGATCCACTGGTCTTACACCAACCATCGGGTACTGACCATGGAGTGGATCACCGGCACCAAGCTAACTCGCCCGGAAGCCATCCAGGCTCAGGGTATGGATGCCCGATATTTGATAGAGGTGGGGGTTCAGTGTTCTCTGCGGCAACTGCTGGAGCATGGCTTTTTTCATGCTGATCCGCACCCTGGTAACTTGCTGGCAATGCCCAGTGGCAAGCTGGCGTATTTGGATTTTGGGATGATGAGCGAGATCCAACCCCAGCAACGCTATGGGCTGATTAAAGCCGTTGTCCATATTGTTAATCGAGACTTTGAGGGCTTGGTCCAGGACTATGTTCAGTTAGGGTTTTTAGCTCCGGAGACCGATGTGGCACCGATTGTGCCAGCCTTGGCGACGGTCTTTAACAATGCCTTGGGGGCCAGTGTGGCGGAGCTCAACTTCCAGAGCATTGTCAATCAGCTTTCTGCCCTGATGTATGAGTATCCATTTCGAGTTCCGGCCTATTACGCTTTAATTATTCGCTCTCTGGTCACCCTGGAGGGAATTGCGATTGGCATTGACCCTAACTTTAAGGTGCTTAGCTCTGCCTATCCCTACGTTGCTAAGCGGCTGCTGACGGATCCGGCCCCAGAATTGCGGACCTCCTTGCAAAAACTGCTGTTCAAAGAGGGTAGCTTCCGGTGGAATCGCCTAGAAAATCTACTGCGAAATGCCCGCGATAGTAGCGACTATGACTTTGATACAGCCTTGCAGCAAGCCCTGGATTATTTGTTTTCCCAGCGGGGCGCCTTGATCCGCGATCGCCTGGCAGACGAAGTTGTCAACAGTATTGATCTGCTGGGACGCAATTTTGTGAGCAACCTCACGGAGACCCTGCGTCGGCAAGTGGGCCTGAATAGACAGCCCTCCCCAGCTACGGTTCCCCCTGGGGAGCAACAAACCCTGGAGCATCTCAAGCGGATTTGGGGATTGTTCCAGGATACGCCTGGCTTTGACCCTTTCCAAATGGTTCCTGTCTTGGGTCAAATTTTGGTGCGGGCAGAAACCCAGCAAATGGG
>JBGTDP010000171.1:0-7846 GCA_041748255.1 Thermosynechococcaceae cyanobacterium
CCCGGCAAGGTTCAATTAGCCCAGAGGCGATGCTGCAAGAGACTCAAGCCACCGTGCAGCGGTTACTAGCCGATCAAAAATTTGTGATTGCCTTAGGCGGAGAGCATAGCATTACCGCTGGGGTTGTGGCTGCCTACCATACAGCAACCCAGGAACCCTTTACTGTGGTCCAAATTGACGCCCATGGGGACCTGCGCCAGGAATACCAAGGCTCAATTTATAACCATGCCTGCGTGATGCGCCGGATTCTAGATCTGGGAGTGCCAACTTTGCAAATCGGCATCCGCAGTTATTGCCAGGAAGAAGCAGCGTTAATCAAAGCCCAGCAACTGCCTGTGTTTCGGGCCCAAGACATTGCCACTCAACCGAATTGGATAGAGCAAGCTTTAGGGTGCATTTCAACCCAGCGCGTGTTTTTGACGATTGATTTAGATGGCATTGACCCCACCTCAATGCCGGGGGTTGGCACCCCTGAACCAGGGGGCTTGTCCTGGTATGGCCTCCTGCGGTTTCTGCGGCAACTGTTTGCCTCCCATCAGGTAATTGGGGCTGATGTGATGGAGTTAGCCCCGATCGCTGACTCGGTTGTCTCTGAATTTACCGCTGCCAAGTTGATCTACAAGCTGATTGGCTACTCCGGAGAAAAGTTAATCTCCGCCCCGACTCAGTCCTACAAAATCGAGACTTAATCCTGCTATCTTAGGTGGGGAACTCAACTAAAAACGGGCCATTCCATGGGGACAACATATCGACGTGCTTTGTTGAAGCTAAGCGGTGAAGCCCTGATGGGCGATTTGTCCTACGGGATTGACCCCAAGATTGTTCAGGATATTGCCCAAGAAATTGCCGGTATCGTCGTCGATGGGGTGCAACTGGCTGTGGTTGTCGGTGGCGGCAACATCTTTCGGGGTATGAAGGGAGCGGCAGCGGGCATGGACCGGGCAACAGCAGACTACATTGGCATGATTGCCACGGTGATGAATGCGATGACCTTGCAGGATGCCTTTGAGCAGTTGGGGATTCCCACTCGGGTGCAAACTGCGATCGCCATGCAGGAGGTCGCCGAGCCCTATATTCGCCGCCGGGCCATTCGTCACCTGGAAAAACACCGGGTAGTCATTTTTGGGGCTGGGTCTGGGAACCCTTTTTTTACCACCGATACTACGGCGGCTCTGCGGGCAGCAGAAATTGATGCAGAGGTGATCTTTAAGGCCACCAAGGTTGATGGGGTCTACGATTCAGATCCCCATCTCAATCCCCAGGCGCGGCGATTTGAAAGTTTGACTTACGGTCACGTCTTAGCCCACGATCTAGGAGTTATGGACAGTACCGCGATTGCCCTGTGTAAAGATAACAATATTCCGATTATTGTCTTTAACCTGGGGATTTCGGGAAACATTAGCCGCGCCCTTCGGGGAGAACCGATTGGAACATTTGTGGGAGGTTCTTGTGAAATTAGCTGATACAGAAAGTCATATGCAAAAGGCCGTTGAGTCAACTCAGCGGTCCCTGAACACGATTCGCACCGGTCGAGCCAATGCCTCACTGCTTGATCGGATTATGGTGGATTACTACGGCAGCGAGACTCCCCTGCGATCGCTGGCAAACATTAGCACCCCAGATGCCAGCACAATTACGATTCAGCCCTTTGACCCTACGAGCTTGGGCACAATTGAGAAGGCGATTTCTATCTCTGATCTGGGGCTAACGCCAAACAACGATGGCTCAATGATCCGACTGAATATTCCCCCGTTAACCAGCGATCGACGCACGGAGCTGGTTAAGATGGCCGCCAAATTAGCCGAAGAAGGTAAGGTTTCAGTCCGCAACATCCGCCGAGATGCGGTAGATTCTATCCGCAAACAAGGCAAAAGTAGCGAAATCCCAGAAGATGAGGTCCGGGACTTGCAGGACAGTATTCAAAAGCTGACTGATAAATATATTGCCAAGGTTGAAGTTGTTCTGGCTGAGAAAGAGAAAGATATTACCACCGTTTAAGCCCAGGTCTAAAAAGTAACGATTCTAAAAAGTATCAAACCTTGATCCGATTGAGATGACCCCCTGTTTGAAGACCTCGACCCGCTGCCTACGCTGGCTAGTGATCTTAAGCCTCGCCGGTGGGTTGATCGTCTTAAGTGCTCAACCGGCGCTGGCTCCAAGTCCTGGTTGGTAGTCCCTGGAGCCAAATAAAAATCCCCCTCTCCAGGGACTGGTCTCTCCCCAGGCTTTCTGTTATTTTGACTCAAGAGTAAATCCAAACGCCTATGTTTGACTGCATTATTGTCGGTGCTGGTCCAGCCGGAGGAACCGCTGCCTATCATTTGGCCAAGCGGGGTCGCTCAGTATTAGTCCTAGAAAAAGAAACTCTGCCCCGGTACAAGCCCTGCGGTGGGGGAGTCTCGCCAGCGATCGCCGAGTGGTTTGACTTTGACTTCTCCCCAGTGATCTCCCTGCGGGTGAGCACCATTCGCTACACCTGGAAGATGGGTGACCCCGTAGAAGCAGAACTAAAAACCCCAGAGCCAATTTGGATGGTTCGGCGGGATGCCTTTGATCACTTTTTAGTCCAGCAGGCTCAAACTCAAGGCGCTGAACTTCAAGACGGTACCGAAGTCACTGGGATTGAATACCAGCAGAACCACTGGCAGGTCAACACCGCCAACGGTCCAGTCCAGGGGCGCTACCTGATTGCGGCAGATGGCGCTAAGGGGTCTACCGCTAAATGGCTCGGCTTTAAAGAGCGCAAGCGGCGGATGGGCGCAGCCTTGGAGGCAGAAGCCCCAGCGAATAATCAGAACGGCCACACCGCTCACTTTGAGTTTGGGATGGTTAAAAATGGTTATATCTGGAACTTTCCCAAAGCAGATGGTTACTCAATTGGGATTGGCACCTTCCGGGGTGGAGAACCCCAGAATTTGCGAGAAATTGTTACAGAATACTCCAACACATTCAACGTCGATTTTAAGGCCATCAAGCAGTACGGCCACCCCCTGTGCCTTTGGGACGGCAATCAAAAGCTGCACACCCAAAATGCCCTGTTAGCAGGGGAAGCTGCCTGTGTGGTTGACCCCTTCACAGCTGAAGGGATTCGGCCTTCTATTTTTAGTGGCCTCAAAGCTGCCGAAGCAATTGATCAGGCCCTGGGGGGCGATGGCAATGCCCTGGAGAAATACACCCAAGTTATTGCTGAGGAGTGGGGGCAGGATATGCTCTGGGCCCAGCGCCTGGCGGGCGTTTTCTACCGAATCCCAGGGGTCGGCTACCGGATTGGGGTCAAGCGACCGGCGGCCACCCAACGCATCGGGCAAATTCTCTGCGGAGAGCTGCGCTACAGCGATGTGGCTGGCAATGCAATCAAGCGCCTCAGTAGTAATCTGATTCCTGGTAGGGGCGGCTAAGGTTTAGCGGAGTTGCTGGCTGCAGGGTCTGCTAGATAGAGAATCCTGTGGCAAGATCAAGGAGTTACTGGCGTTAAAGGCCTTTCCTAGGAGAATTATCCTGACCCTAGGGCCTGGGATCAGCCGGAACCGGCCTAGACCAAGTGATTCTAGTTGATCAGTGCGTGGCTCCAGCAGCAATGTCTAGATCTCAACAAACCCGGCTACAGCGCCTGGGTCATAAACTTGCCGCTCAGTGCCAGCTCTTCCTGATTGGGGCTAGGGGATCACGCCCGGAATGGCGGCGGCAGTTGCAATACTTTTATTTACGCTTTATTCGTCTGCGCGGGTCCCCTGAGGCGATCGCCAGGGGATTGGCCGCCGGGGTGTTTGCTGGCTGGTTTCCCTTCTTTGGGCTGCAGATTCTTCTGGGCATTGCCCTAGCAGCCCTAGTGCGGGGCAACAAGCTGATTGCCGTAGCGGGCACCTGGGTGAGTAATCCCTTCACCTATATTCCGATTTATTTGTTTAATTTTCGGGTGGGACAATGGCTGCTCCAGTCTCGGGACTGGCAATTTTCCCAAGATAGTCTGCTATCGCTGCGAGGAATTTTAAGCCTGGGGGATGAGTTTATTTTGATTTTGATTCTAGGTTGCCTGGTGGTTGGTCTGGGGTTTGCAGTTGTGAGTTACTTTGTTGGCCTCTGGCTGACCCACCGACTGCGAGATCGCCATCGGGTTGATCGCAGGCGGCGTCGGCACAAGCGCCAACATCATCGCCACCGATCCACAACTGAAACCTACTCCAAGCCAGCCCCTCCTCCCCAGGATTTTAATCCATAACTTAAACTCTTGAGGGAGCTTGCTGGAGCAAGGGCAGAAACTGGCGAATCAAACCAATTGTCACTGCTGGGAGCTCCAGTTGAGGCGTTAGCCCCACATCCCCCAGTTGCTCAAATCTACGAATTGCCTCCGGGTTGAGTTCAGCCAACCGCCGACCAATACTGGGACCAGTGAACTGAGATTTCTGGCCCCAAATAATCGCCGTCGGCACCCGAAGTTGCTTGATATAAAGGGAGAGGTCAAAACATAAATCCCCGCGCACAAAGCTGAGGGCAGCATACTCAGCGTTGGGCTGTTGGGCTGATTCAAGATAAGCAGCCACAATTTCTGGATAAACGCGATTCGCCTGGGCAAACTGTCGCTGCTCTAAAAAGCTCCGGATGCCCTGGGATGTGGCTACACCAGCCCCATACAGTAAGCGATCCAAAACTGGGGTGCTGACAAGCTGGGCAAAGAAACTCCGGGTATAGTTTTCGCCAAAATCAGACAAGCCCGCCGGGGTGGTTAGGATCAAGCCCTCAAAAAGATCGGGGCACTCAATGGCGGCCCGAATCGTAAAAGCAGCCGTCAGGGAGGAGGCCACGACCGGGGTGGGTCCGCTACAGGTCTGCTCGATAAATTCCAGAATGGTCTGGATATAGTCTTGGGGCCGATAGTCCCGTTGGGGATGGGCGGAACGTCCCCAGCCAATCAAGTCAGGGGCCAAGATCCGATATTCAGTCGCAAAGGCCGGGTAAACCTTTGACCATTCATAGGCAGAGGAGCCTCCCCCAAACCCATGCAGAAACACCAGGGTTTGCGGTTTATCCTCCGGTTTGTTTTCTGATTTATCCTCTGGCGCTACTGGATGCGATCGCAGCCAAGTGGCCGGGTCAGCAGTATCGTAAACCATTCGACCCAGGCTAGTTAAAACTGAGTCCTGGGTAAATCCCAAGGGTAGAAACATCGTTAACCCCCAAATTAGCAAAAGCAGTGTTGCAATTTATACAGTGGCATCGCTGTCAATTCTCTAAAACTGCAATAGGAAAGATTAATTGCCGTGTAAAGGTTAAGACAGTTATTTAAAGTTTTTTGTATCTTTATTGTCATCGTGTCTTATCACACGTCTAGTCCTCCTAGATTTAGGTAGTGTAGATAAAGCTAAAGAAAAGATGAAGTGGAGAGGTCAATGACTCCTTTCTTGCTAAGACAATTCTGGTCCCTGGTGGAGACAGCCTAAACCAATGTGCTGTTGAACCTAGATGACGCCAGTTTGAGCCAGTGGCTGATCCATCAGTTTCAGGTAGAGAGATCGCTGAATGGAGATGAGCGCACTGACCTGATTAATTACATCCAAGATCGGCTCTCCCTGATTCGGGATATTGCCTCACAACGGCAGGCATTATATCAAGGTAGCCATTGAGATAGCGCTAACTGCTATCAGCAAGTTTTTAAGTGGGGGAAAGTTTAGCTGCCCGGTCTAGACTGGATTTTGCAGTGCCCCGCAGTAACCCCATGAACGGTAAGATATTAGCAACGATGCCCTTTGCAGGTATCACGGGCGAATTAGACAGAAAATCTATGGACTCAAGTCCGTCCCCCGGTCAATATTCCTTCCTCTAGCCTGGTAGCATCAGTCTCCCGGCCAGGGGGATGAGGAGGCGCTATGCTTACCCAGGACAATCTGATCTTGGCTGATGGCCAGCGATCGTCACAGCCACAGACTCCCTTCCTTTTAAAGAGAGTCTTCACCAAAATTTCTCCAGCCCTTCCGGGGGTTGTTTTGTGGGGTTCAATCACTCCAGTGATTTTAACTGAATGGTTATTGGCGGGACTGGTTAACCAAACTCAATTCATTGAGATCAGACGACTTGAAGCACAACCCAAATCAAAGCTGATGAATGAGAACTGGATTGGGAGCATTTGCCTTGGCTGAAAATAACGACTCATCTTCCACCCTGCAGACCATTTCTCGACAAGAACTGCGGCAGTTGATCCGGTTGCAGCTAGAAGCCTTGCTAGAGCAGCAAAATCTAGCCGGGGCCAAGACCTTGCTGATCCCCGTGCATCCTCCTGATGTTGCTGAAGCCATTGAGGGCTTACCCGAAGCGATGCAGGCGATCGCTTTTCGCTTGCTCCCCAAAGATAAAGCGATTGAGGTCTACGAGCATCTTGACTCTAGTATCCAGCAAGTCCTGGTGGAGGAATTTAAGCGCCAGGAAGTCTTAGACATTGTTGATAAGATGTCTCCTGACGATCGGGCCCGGCTCTTTGATGAGCTGCCGGCCAAAGTGGTCAGTCGGCTGCTAGGTCAACTCAGCCCAGTTGAGCGTCGCAGTACCGCCTTACTCTTGGGGTATGAGGCCAACACCGCTGGCCGGATTATGACCCCGGAGTATATCTCTCTAAAAGAAAATTGGACCGTTGCCCAGACCCTAGAGCGGATTCGCAATCTGGCCCATGTCAGTGAAACCGTTTATTACCTCTACATCACGGATGTTGCCCGTCATTTAAGCGGGATTCTTTCCCTACGGGATCTTGTCACTGCCCAGCCGGAGCAGACAATTGGGGAGATCATGACCCGAGATGTGTTATTTGTCCATACCGACGCCGATCAAGAAGAAGTCGCTCAAACGATTCAGCGGTACGACTTTTTAGCTGTCCCGGTTGTGGATCGCGAGCAGCGCCTGGTGGGGATTGTCACCGTCGATGATGTGATTGATATTTTAGAAGCCGAGGCCACTGAAGACATCCAAAAGCTGGCCGGGGGCGGTGGGGATGAAGCCGCCCTTTCAGCGCCCAGTGTCACTCTGCGCAAACGATTGCCGTGGCTGTTGGGCAATATTGGCCTTTATGTGATTGCCGCCAGTGCGATCGTTCCTTTTCAGGGAACCATTCAGTTATTTCCAGTCCTGGCAGTGATTATGCCCACCCTCTCTAACACCAGCGGCAACGTCGGGATTCAAGCCTTAGCAGTCACCGTTCGCGGCCTCGGCGTTGGGGAGGTGACGCTGGGGGATACCACCCGGATTCTGCGAAAAGAAATCCTGGCCGGGCTGTTAACGGCAGTCGTCTTGGGTGTATCTTTAGGCTTACTTTCATTAATCTGGTCTACGGATCAAGATCGGTGGGTCGGGTTAGTGGCCGGGCTGGTGATGTCAATTAATGTACTGACAGCAGCAACCCTGGGAACCTTACTCCCCATGGGTCTAAAACGAATCAATCTTGACCCGGCTTTGATCAGCGGTCCTTTACTAACGACGATCCTGGACGCCTTTGGATTTTTCACCTTTCTAGGACTGATCACGATCTCCTTAAAGGCTTTTAGCTAACCGGCATTCCTAAAATGTCTTCAATTTTGGGCATTTGCTCCAAGGGCACGACTCGACCTTGGTCCTCGAAACCGGCAATCTGATCAAAGTTGAGATAACGGTAGAGTTCTGCGGCCAAAGGATTGAGCTTGTTAGCCACAATCTCTTTGTATTCTGCCACTGTGGGGAGCTGGCCGAGCAAAGCACAGGCCGCCGCCAGTTCGGCAGACCCCAGGTAGACTTGTGCTCCTTTGCCCATCCGGTTATTAAAGTTGCGGGTGGAGGTAGAAAAGACGGTGGTATTATCATCCACCCGCGCTTGGTTGCCCATACAAAG
>JBGTDP010000172.1:0-10141 GCA_041748255.1 Thermosynechococcaceae cyanobacterium
CGCAGCTCGGTTTTTTTCGTGGCTTTCTGAAAGTCCTGATAGGCTTTAACGGCGGCCCCAAAGTCTTCTTTGACTAACAAAAAAGCCGACGACCCGGAGAGAAAGTCTGTAAGAGGCTGCCAATTTTGGTCATCCTCCACAGCAATTCGCATCAGGGTGTTCTTGGTGACTTTGCAAACTGCACCCGCTGGCCGTAGGCGATTTCGCAGGTCGCCAATCTGGGCGACGGTGAGCCCTTTGTAGTCAATCACAACTGCCATTTGAGCTTCGCTCAAGGTTTCCTTCAGCTCTGCTACCATCTGCTGTTTGTTTTCTAGGGTTCTTCCCATCTTGATTTCACCTCCTTAAATTACGGCTTGGATTTGAACTGTTGGCACTACTGCGACTAAAAAACCCCTGACTGCGAGCCGGGGGTTATAAGTATCCTTAGAAGCCTTGCTGATCAGCAAGATTGCTTGAGGACACAAACCTCGGCAGGAAATTAAGCCTGTTGCCTTGGGCAACGCGATCGCACCTGCTGTCTCCGGCTCGATGAATTAAGTGAATGTTTGGGCTTGATCCAATAATTTAATCTCTGTCCATAAGGGCTTTTTAGGCAGCTTCATCAGTTTTGAGATCTCTGAGGGCTGAGACATCAACGCCAATCGATGGTCCCATTGTCGCCGAAACATAGATGCTCCGCCAGTAGCGACCCTTGGCCCCGGAGGGACGATTTCGGTCAATGGTTTCTTGCAGGGCTTTGAGGTTTGTGAGCAAATCCTCGGCAGGAAAGGTGGCTTTGCCAAACATCACATGGACAATCCCAGTGCGGTCAGCCCGAAACTCTAGTTTCCCAGCTTTAAATTCTGCGATCGCCTGGTTTAAATCAAAGGTCACCGTGCCCGCCTTGGGCGAGGGCATCAACCCCCGAGGACCCAGAACTCGACCCACCTTAGCCACCTGGGGCATCATATCCGGGGTGGCGATCAATAGATCAAAGTCCATCATCCCTTTTTGGATTTGATCAATCAGCTCCTCAGATCCGGCAATATCAGCCCCAGCATTCCCAGCTTCGGTGACTTTTTCTCCTCGGGCAATTACGGCCACTCGCACTTCTTGACCCGTGCCCTTGGGCAGGGCAACGGTGGTCCGCAATTGCTGGTCAGAGTACTTGGGGTCAATGCCTAAGCGAATATGGGCTTCAGCCGACTCGGGAAACTTGGCGGTAGCCGTTTCCTTGAGCAGGTTCAAGGCTTCTAGGGGATCGTAGGGACGATCTTCAACTTTTTGCAGTAGGTCCTGCAACCGACGGGATACTTTTGTCATCTGGGTTCCTTTTGGGGTAGTGGCGAAGCTAGGCTTCTCCCCCGAGTATGGTTAATCAACAACTTTTACGCCCATGTTGCGGGCGGTGCCCCCCACAATTTTCATGGCTGCCTCAATGTCATTGGCATTCAGGTCAGGCATTTTGGTCTCGGCAATTTCCTGCAACTGGGCTTTAGTGATTTTGCCAACTTGCTTACGGTTTGGTTCTGCAGAGCCCTTTTCAATTCCGGCTGCTTTTTGAATTAACACCGAAGCCGGGGGGGTCTTGAGAACAAAGGTGAAACTCCGATCTTCAAAGACAGAAATCTCTACCGGGATCACGGTTCCGGCTTGCTCAGCCGTCTTGGCGTTGTATTCTTTGCAGAACATCATAATATTGACCCCGTGCTGACCCAGGGCTGGGCCAATCGGCGGGGCGGGGTTAGCTTTCCCGGCGTTAATCGCTAACTTAATTACTGTGACTACTTTTTTTGCCATTGCTTAACTTTCTTTGCGTACCTGATTAAATTCCAATTCTACGGGGGTGTCGCGTCCAAAGATTGAGAGCAACGCTTTCAGCTTGCTGCGCTCTGGACTGACTTCAATCACCTCACCCTCAAAGTCTTTAAACGGCCCTGTGAGCACCTGAATTTTATCCCCGGCGGCCATATCGATTTTGACAACGGGCTCTTGCTCTTGGGACTGCTTAAAGATCCGCTCTACCTCTGAGGCTCCCAGGGGTAAAGGCTTGACATGACCACGGCCTCTACCGTAGCGCCGTCGCTGCTCTGCCCCGACAAAATTAATCACGTTGGGGGTATTTTTGACCACCTGCCAGGTTTCATCGTCCATCAACATCTTGACCAGGATGTAGCCAGGAAACACTTTTTCTTCACTGGGCTGGCGGCTACCATCCTTGCGAAGCTTAACCGTTGGGGTTTGGGGGATCTGGATTTGGATAATGCGATCGGCAACATCCAATGTCTGCAGGCGTTGCTCAAGATTGTGCTTGACTTTCTTCTCGCACCCTGAGGCTACCTGGACGGCATACCAGCTAGAATCACGGGCAGATACTTGGTCTTGATCTTCCCCCGATTGAATTAAATTGGGTGATTCGTCTGACATAAAGACCACTAAAAAACGCGTCCTGCTAACCAACCAAACAGCTTGTCAACCAGTGAAATCACGACAGCAGAAAGAGAAACCATCAAAATCACCGCCGCAGACTCACTAATCACCTGCTGCCGACTTGGCCAAACGACTTTGTCAAGTTCTTGTTTGGTTTCCTGAAGAAAAGCAGCCGGATTCAGCCCACCTGACTTTTGAGTTTCTTCGTCATTCTTAGTCACAATTTCTTCCCCTAGCAAATAGGGTTCATAGGATATTGAGGTTGAGTTTGTTTAGGCTGTTGGCTTTGAAACCAAAAAACTCGCCAGCAATTGCAAGCTAACGATCATTTACCCAAGTACTCAGTCTACCTGAAAGTGCCTCAGTTGTGCACCGGCAGGTAGCAGCTTAACGGTGGTTCCCAACGGGTTAAGAGCGCGCCCTGGAGGACTCGAACCCCCGACATCAGGTTTTGGAGACCTGCGTTCTACCAACTGAACTAAGAGCGCCCAAGATTACCCTAACGAAAAGCCAGCTTTGTCAACCCTAGAATCTTAGGGTGAAAGCGATGGCGACGTCAACTTATAGGGCTCGGTCAAATCGTTGCTTGATTCGAGTTGCCTTACCCACGCGATCGCGCAGATAGTAAAGCTTGGCTCGACGGACTTTGCCCCGGCGGACAATTTTAATATTGTCAATTCGAGGAGAATGGATCAAAAAGATCCGCTCCACCCCAACACCTTGAAATACGCGACGCACGGTAATGGTTTGGTTGATGCCCCCATGGCGCTTAGCGATCACGGTGCCCTCATAGGGCTGCGTCCGCTCCTTGTTTCCTTCTTGAATGATCACCCCCACTCGCACTGTGTCGCCAACATGGATGATCGGGAGATTGTCTTTGAGTTGCTCCGCCTCAATCGAGCGGATCAGTTCCTGGGCATGCATAGGTTTTTAAAACTCACGGCTACCTAGTCTATCGCAGTATTTAGTTTTTAGTCTAGAGGTGAAGCTGCAAAACTCCTCTAGATGCCCCCCTGGCGGATTGCAATTTCAAAAAAATAGTCTAAATCTGTACTAGGGGGCAAGATTGATACAAATCTTGAAGTTGATCCTGATCCGACATACATATAAATCCCCTAGCGCCTCAGTTACTCATGCTCACAGTTGCATTTTTGAATTCCCCCCGCTTGCTGCATTGGTTTCAGCCCCGATTTGCCCTTCATATTCCGGATGGCTTCTTGAGCTGGCCCGTTAGTCTGGTCTGCTGGGCGATCGCCATTGGCTTAATTGCCTTATCCCTGAGTCAGGTTCAGGCAGGCTATCAGGAACGCGCCGTTCCCTTAATGGGGGTTTGTGCTGCCTTTATCTTTGCCGCCCAGATGATTAATTTTCCTATTCCTGGGGGAACCTCTGGCCATTTAGTCGGAGGGACTTTAGCGGGGGTACTCTTAGGCCCCTGGGCAGGGTCTTTAGTTGTTTCTGTGGTGTTTATGGTCCAGGCGGTGCTATTTCAAGATGGCGGCTTGACAGCCCTAGGAGCCAATATCTTTAACATGGGGTTGATTGGCACCTTTGGCGGCTACTATCTTTACCGCACAATCCGGTTTGCTGTTGGTCGCAATAGCTGGCGAGGAATGGCGATCGCCACTGCCATCGCAGCTTGGACCAGTGTGGTGATTTCCGCGATCGTGGTTGCCTTTCAACTTGCCCTATCGGGAACAGTCCCCTTAGGGGTTGCCTTGTCCGCCATGGCTTTTTGGCATGTCTTAATCGGGGTTGGGGAAGCGCTGATTACCCTGGTTGCCCTGAGCTATATCTGGCGCAGTCGCCCGGATCTGCTCTACGATCCGCCGCGTAAAGTCATAGCTGCCGCCTCCCGCTTGAAGTAATTTATTGATTAAAACCGGATTAACTCCCATGCGTCGCAACAACTCTCGGTCTCGCAACAGCGCCTTTATCTTGACGGGTTTAGGAATAGCCCTACTCGTGGCGATCTTTTTGTCTCCCTGGGCCAGCTCTGACCCCGATGGTCTTAACCGGGTGGCAGAGGACTTGAATTTTACCCACCGGGAAGCCGAGAATGCCCCAGCCAAACAATTACCCTTCGCAGGCGTATTTGATGGCTATGCGCTTAAAGGAGTCCCAGAAAGAGTTGCCACGCCCTTAGCAGGCTTAGTGGGTACTTTGGTTGCATTTGGCTTGGCCTGGGGTTTTGGCAAACTGGTTGTGCGAGGTTCTGAGACCTCGGATCGCCACCCCTCTGATCACCCCCCTAACTAGGTAAAGGGATGCTACTGCACATTGGTGGCTTTCAGCTTGATATTGACAGTCAGCGGCACAGCCCCTGGCAGCACCTGACTCCTCAAACTCGGATCTTGACTAGTGTCTTAGGGGTGTTTGCTATTGCCCTCACCCCAAATGGGCATTGGTGGACCTGGGCAATCTATGGGCTGGGGCTGGTTGGATTAATCTTGGCGGCCCGGGTGACACTACCCGTGCTATTGAAGCGAGTCGCGGTTGAATTTGTATTTGTGGGGGTGGTTTTAATTGGCACCCTATTTCGGGGGGGTGGTGAGGTGCTCTGGTCCTGGGGACCTCTCCAGATCACAACGGTGGGACTGGTGATATTGGGCAGCGTTAGCCTCAAGGCTTTTTTATCACTGCTGATGCTTAATTTACTGATTCTGACAACCTCAGTTCCCGCCCTGCTTTACGGCCTCACCGTTTTAAGAACGCCGCCACTTCTAGTGGCAATTCTGGCCTCAATGTACCGCTATCTTGGGGTGCTGATTGATGAATTTAGTTCAATGCGACGGGCAGCGGCGGCGCGCAATTTAACTGGCAGCAGCCACTGGCAGCGACTGGTGGTCGGCAACATGATTGGGTCGCTGTTTATCCGCACCTATGAACGGGGAGAGCGAGTTTCTCAGGCAATGCTAGCCCGGGGTTACACAGGGCAGCCCCCGGTGGAAAGCATTCCCCAACGAGGATGGCAGGATATTCTGGCCTTGACATTGACCATTGTTGTAGCTTTGCTCGGTCAATTCCTCTATTGGCCGCTAAATTTTTAACCCTAGGCTTGTATGCATCACAACCCGATCTCAATTCAACATCTCACCTACGCTTACCCTGACGGCACCCCAGCGCTAAAGGAAATTTGCCTGGAGATTAAAGCCAGCGAGAGAGTCGCCTTGATTGGGGCCAATGGCTCTGGCAAATCAACCCTGTTATTGCACTTCAACGGAATTCTGCAACCGGAATCTGGAGAAATTGTCGTGGGGGAATGGCCAGTGGAGGCTCAGAATCTTAAGCAGATTCGCAACTTTGTCGGGTTAGTGTTTCAGCACCCCGATGACCAGTTGTTTATGCCCACGGTTTGGGAGGATATTTGTTTTGGGCCGCGGAATTTGGGTTTGGCAGAAACCAAGATTACCCAGCGAGCTGAACGGGCCCTGGCAGCCGTTGATCTTGACCTGGCGTCTTACCGGGAACGCAATACCAGCAATCTATCTGGAGGAGAGAAGAAGCGCGTGGCGATCGCCGGGGTCTTAGCCATGGGTCCCCAGGTTCTGGCTCTGGATGAACCCTCAGCCCAGTTAGATCCTCGCTCCCGGCGGCAACTGATTCAACTTCTGAGTGACTTACCGCAAACCCAAGTCATTGCCACCCACGATCTAGATCTGGCCCTGGAGCTGTGCGATCGCACAGTGGTTTTGAGCCAAGGTCAGGTGGTCTACGATGGCCCCACCGAAGGCGTCTTAACCAATCTGGAATTTCTAGAGCAGCACGCCTTGGAGTTGCCCCTGAGCTACAGTCGCCCCTACTGTCAGCTTCAGGATGGGCCGGTGGTGCAAGTACCCCAAACCAGACTCCCGGTTTTCCCGGCCTGAGGGACACCCCCAGGGGAACCGAAACTAACTTAGAGTGGATCTATATCTTCCAGCAGTCGATTTCCTGGGAATTTCTATGAAGTTTGTGATCCCAAAACTGGGTGCCCCATGGGGTAAGTTACTGTTCAGCTTTAGCCTCAGCCTGCTATTTGTTTGTACCAGCCAAATCTGGGCTTTAAGTCTCGGCAGGGGGGATGCTCCTGAAGTTCATGCCCAATCTCAGCCAGGAGTAGAAACCCAGGAGCAGCAAACCATGACTTCCTTGACCCAAGGTGCGACTAAAACGGTTCTGGAGAATGGCTTAACCGTTCTAACCAAGGAAGTGAACACCGCCCCAGTCGTGAGTGTTCAGATCTGGTACCGCGTAGGAACCCGCAACGAAACCCCAGGGATTAACGGCATCTCTCACCAGTTGGAACACTTGCTGTTTAAGGGCACAACTAAGCGCCCAATTCAATTTGGGCGGCTGTTTAGCGCCCTGGGCAGTGCCTCTAACGCCTTTACTAGCTATGACGAAACCGCCTACTTTGGCACTGTTGGCAAGGAAAAACTCAATGCCCTGCTGGTTTTAGAAGCAGACCGAATGCGTAACGCCTTGATTAACGCCGAGCAACTGGCTAGTGAAAAGCGAGTCGTGATTTCAGAGTTGCAGGGCTACGAAAATAATCCGGGTTATCGCCTCCGTCGAGCCGTGATGAAGGCAGCTTTCCCAAATCGCGCCTATGGTTTGCCCGTGGGAGGTACGAAAGCAGATGTGGAGAATTTCACCGTTGCCCAAGTCCAAAACTATTACCGCACCTACTACAGCCCTAACAACGCCACCTTGGCAATTGTTGGCAACTTCTCAACTGCAGAAGTTCTAAAGACTGTGCAACAAAGCTTTAGCACCATCCCTAAAGCCTCAATCCCCGCTGCCCCAGAAAAAATCGCTGAAGCCGCCGTTGCCTCTGAGCCGATAATTCTCCGCCAGCCCGGAAGTGCCAAGCTCCTGCAAGCCGTTTATCCACTCCCAGATATTAATCATCCCGATGTCCCGGCCATTGATGTCATGGATGCGATCCTGACCGGAGGCCGCAGCTCTCGCTTCTACCAGGCTTTGGTTGAAACAGGTCTGGTGAGTGATGTTAGTGCCTACGCCGCTGAGATGATTGAACCAGGTTGGTACACGATTGCGGCTACCGCCGCCCCTGGGCAAGACCTGACCAAGGTTGATCAGGTCCTACAGCGATCGCTGTTGGCGCTCCAAAATCAAGCGGTGACGCCTGCAGAGCTGGAGCGAGCCAAAACCCAACTTAAAGCCAGTTTCATTCTCAGTAACCGGGATGTCGATAGCCAGGCCAGTCAACTCGCCTATAATCACACCGTTTCCGGTGATTATCAGTTTAGCGATCGCTATCTAGCAGCAGTAGCCCAGGTGACGGCTGCGGATGTTCAGCGAGTGGCAAAAACCTATCTAGATCCGGCCAAGCGAACCGTGGGTTACTTTGAGCCCACTCAAGCCAACGGGCCATCGGGCTCCGAAGCAGCGGCCCAAAGTCAGCAAACCAGCGAAAACTTTAGCTCTGGGGAACCGGTTGACCCAGCAGAAGTGGCAAAGTATTTACCCCCCGTGCCAGCAGAAGCGGCGACTAAAGGACAGCCGCTCCCGGAGAAAATTACCCTCAAAAATGGCTTAACGGTGCTGCTTTTACCTGATCCAAGCACTCCCACGGTGACCTTAAGTGGACAGGTGCGGGCTGGTTCTAGTTTTGATATCGCGGCCCAAGCTGGAACTGCCAGCCTTACAGCCGAGAACTTGAGCAGTGGCACAAAAACCAAAGATGCCCTCACCCTGGCCCAGGCTCTAGAAAATCGCGGCATCAGCTTGGGATTTGATGCCTATCGGGAGGGAGTTGATATTGAAGGCAATGCCCTGGCTGGGGAACTCCCCGTGCTGCTCCAGTCCCTAGCAGATGTACTACAAAATGCCACCTTCCCCAAACAGGAGCTGGAATTAAGTCGCCAGCGAGCATTAACTGCCCTGCAAGTGGAGCTGGATGATCCGGGCAGACTGGGGCGACGGGTATTTCAGCAGGCGGTTTATCCGCAAAATCATCCCTTTCATGTATTTCCCAGTCAGCAAACCCTCAAAGATATTTCCCGCCAGCAGGTTACTGGCTTTTATCAACAACACTATCGGCCTGATACCACGGTTCTAGCCCTGGTAGGAGACTTTGAGCCAGCAAAGGTGCGTTCCCTGCTGGAACAGAACTTTGGCAACTGGAAAGCCAACGGCAAAGCACCTAGCCTTGAGTTCCCCAAGGTATCTCTACCCAAAGGGATTGAACGCCTCACCCCAGCCCTACCGGGTAAATCGCAGTCGGTTTCCTACCTGGGGTATGAGGGCATTACCCGGTCTGACCCCCGCTTCTACGCAGCGCAGGTTGCCAATCAGATTCTGGGGGGAGACACCCTCTCTAGCCGCCTAGGCACAGAAATTCGCGATCGCCAGGGCCTGACCTACGGTATTTACAGCTACTTTGCGGCTGGACGGCACGCCGGTCCGTTTGTGATTCAACTGCAAACCGCCCCAGAGGATGCCCGCAAAGCGATCACCAGTACCCTGCAACTGCTGGAGCAGTTTCGCCAGCAGGGAATTACGGCCACCGAACTTAGCAATGCCAAGCGCACAATTACCGATAGCTATCCGGTGGAGTTGGCCAGTTCAGACACCTTAACCGGTACGATTTTAAACAACGAGGTCTATGGCCTGAGTCGAGAGGAACTGCGACAATTTCCTCAACAAATTGAGGCGGTCACCCAGGAGCAGGTGCAACAGGTGCTCAAGCAACTGATTCACCCCAATAATCTAGTGGTGGTCACCGCTGGGCCGCCGGTTGCTCCCTCCGCGGGCAAATCATCCAGCCAAAGTTCTCAGTAACCTATTGCATTCAACGGTGAAGCCGATGATTGATTTCCACTGCTTGATCCCCTTGCGAGGACTCCGACGAAGAGTGTTAGTTGGTGTAGTTGGACTGATTTTCTGGCTGGGCATGGTTGCCACTCCTGCGATCGCTGCTGAAATTCCCTTAGTCAAACAACCAGCAACTGAGGTCTCGGTTCAGCTAGGGAATCAGGCTGGAGAACTAAAGTTTTTCCCTAACCAGATCCGCTTTGACGCTGGCAAGCGCTACAAACTGGTGCTGAGTAATCCCAGTCAACAAAAGCACTACTTCACTGCCAAAGACTTTGCCGACGCTATCTGGAGTCAAAAAGTCGATGCCGGGAACGTGGAAGTTAAAGGGGCAATCCACGAACTAGAGCTAAGACCGGGAACTGAGGCCGAATGGGTGTTTGTGGCCCTGCGGCCCGGAACTTACAACCTCCGCTGCACGATTGCTGGACACACAGAAGCCGGAATGACTGGAACAATTACAATTTCTGGTTAATTTTGGCTTAGGGACTCTCACCCCTGGAAAACAGGCGATCGCTGCTGGATTCCATCGCCAATGGCCAGGCGAAGGTGATTCAACAAAGCTAAGACTTGTAGCCTCCCCAGTTTTGAATGATTTACGGTAAATCCATCACCGTCCGGTAAGGAGCCTCAAACTCAGCCAATGTGGGAAAGCTCTGGTGAGGGTGCCACTGGCTTTGGTGAAATAGCGCTTGGCGGAGACTATCTACATCAATGGTTGTGATTTGACCCTCGGCAACCACCTGCTGACCGTCTACCCAGACCGCATCCACAGCCTGGGTGGGACGCCCTAGAACCAGTAAGCCAATTGGATCAGTTCGGGGAAGCAAGGAGAGTCGCTTGAGGTCGTAGAGCACTAGATCAGCTTTCTTGCCTACGGTTAGCGTGCCTAGCTGATTGTCCATCT